>NZ_LPWD01000415.1 GCF_001723295.1 Methyloceanibacter marginalis | reverse complement strand
CGAGCCGGTGACGTTCGGCGGCGGGATGACGATGGCGAACGGGCGCGCGCCCTCGCGATCGCCGCGGCCGGCGGCGAAGGCGCGTGCGTCTTCCCAGGCGCGGTAGACGCCGCTCGAAATTCTTCGGCTGATAAATCTTGTCGAGCATGAACGCGCGGTGGTTGGCGAAAAAGGGTCGCCGCGCGTCCTACGCTCTCGGCTTCGGCACTGTCAACTTTTGGTCTGCTTAGTCCTGGTGGCGGCGCAAGCTATCCGTGTCGAGCTCGTCGCGGATGATGCGCGGCATGTTGTCGTCAAGCCACTCACGCAGCATGGGACGCAACATGTCCTTGATGCTGTCCTCCAGGGTCCGGGACGGTCCTTCGGCGTGATGTCCGCCGATGCCGTTGGTCTGGGTCAGGACAGGCTCAAGCTCGGGCTCGAAGCTCGCCTCGGGTTCGGGCTCGGCCGGTTGCTCCTCGCTCGCCTGGGCGGGCCAGAACGGCGGCGCCTCGGGCTCGGCTTCGTCTTGCTCGGGCTCGACAAACTCGACCGTCTCCTCGATCTCGGCCAGGACCAGCTCCGGCTCGTCCATGGACTCGTCTTCCGGCTCGTCCATGAAGTCGTCCAGCGGCTCGATCACCGGGGCCGTGTCCGGCTGCGCCTCGAAGCGTTCATAGGCTTCCGGCTCGGACTGAGCGCCAAACTCGGGATGGGTCTCCTCCGCCGGTTCCAGCGCGTCCATGGGGACGGCCATCGGCATGGGCTCGGATTCCATTTCCGGGCCAGACTCGGACGCGGTCATCGCCTCGGGCTGAGGCGCGGCCTGGAACTGGAACGGCTCGGCCTGGGGTGTCGTCGAGGTGGGCACCTGCCCTGCCCTCAACGCCGCAATGGCGCGCTCAAGGGCGGACGCCGCTTCCTCGCCTGCGGACGCCACGGGCTCCGGCGCAGGGGGAGCAGCGGGCTCCGGTGCGGGCGCCTGTGCCTGTGGCTGTGGCGGCATGGGCGGCTCGGGCGCCGCCATCTGGGGCGGCGGCGGAGGCGTCTCTTGGGCCGGCTCTTCCACGAACTCGGGCGTGGCGTCTTCGGCGAACGCGGCGTCGGACATCTCGGCGTCCGGCTCGAACACGGGCTCCGCGTCATCGAGCTCCAGGACCTCGATCTCCGTAACCTCGGTGACTTCGAGAACCGGCTCGTCATCGTCCTCGACGAGCTCGAGACCGCCAAGCTCGGCCGTGAGGTCGAGGATTTCCTCCTCCTCGCTCGCCGGGGCTTCGCCGCCGCCGCTCAGGACGCGCGCGATGTCGTCGATGATTTGATTGTCGGCCTCGCCCTCAAGGCTCTCGTCTTCGGCTTGCGCCTTTTGGGCCGGCTTCTCAGCCGAACCCTGACCGGCTTCGTCGTCTGTGATGATCCGACGGATGGAGGCAAGAATTTCCTCCATGGTCGGCTCAGGAGCGCGCTCGGTGCTGCTCATGACTTAATCCCTCGCCGCCTTTTCGAACTGACTTCACCCAGCGGTGTACACCAGGGTCACTCACTCAATAACTTAACACGATGTTAAGACCCAAGTCTTCATTCGCCTCGGAGAATAGCCCCAATGGTTAATGCGTAAAGTCCCGCAATGGTTCAATTATCGGCGGCGGGCGGGGCTGGCGGGCGCAGGCCGAACCATTTGTTTTTGACGATGTCGTAGTGCTCGAGCGGATCGTAGTAAGGCACTGACAAGCCCAAGGTTTGGGCATCCATGCGGCCGATGGCGGCATAGAGGGAATACTCGGCGACGACCCGGTCGCGCAGCGCCGAGACGAGGCCGATCTGGGTATTCAGGAGCTCGCGCTGGGCATCGAGGACGTCGAGGGTGGTGCGCTGGCCCACCTTCTCCTCCTCGCGCACGCCAGTCAGCGCGATCTTGTTGGCGGAACCGCGGATTCCGCGGAGCTGATGGCCGGACCGGAGGATTGCAGGATGCCCCAGTTGGCGATGACGTCGGCGTGGACCCTGAGCCGCGCATCCTCCACCTCGCGCTTCAGCTGATTGTTGGTCTCCTTGGCCTGGCGCACCCGCGCCGCGACGCCGCCGCCCTGATAGAACGGCACGTTGACACGGCCCGTGACGGTGGTCGTCTCGATCTCGTCGATGGCCTGGCTCTGGCCGTAGCGCTTCTCGTATTGCGCTTCGAGCGTCACCTCGGGCAAGAGCTCGCCCATGATCTGCTCGACCGCGTAGAGCGAGGCTTCCTCGTTGTAGACCGAGGTCAGAATGACCGGGTTCTCGCCGTCGCCAAGGGTCATGGCCTCGTCCAGGCTCTGCGGCAGCAAATGGCGGATCGACGGCGGCGTCTGGAGATTGCCGGGCGGGTGGCCGATGACCTGCTCGTAGGCGGCGCGGCTGGTCTTCAGATTGGCTTGGGCCACGGCCAAGGTGGCGAGCGCCTCGGAGCGCCGCGCCTCGGCCTGGGCGGTGTCGGTGCGGGTCACCTCGCCCACCTCGAACCGGTCGCGCGTCGCCTTCAACTGCTCGGAGAGCACGCTGACGTCGTTCTCGCGCAGCCGCACGATCGCGGCATCGCGCACCACGTTGACGTAAGCACTCGCGGCGTCGAGCAGCACGGTCTGCTCCACGCTGCGCAAGGCCTCGCGCTGCGCTTGGACCTCCGCCTTGGCCTGGCGCACGGCGTTGAGATTCTGGAAGCCCTCGAACAGGGGCTGCTGCAGCTGCACGGCATACCCGCGCGGATGAGTGACGCCGTCGGTGGTAAATCCGCCGGCGCCGAAATCGACGCCGCCGAGACCGCTTCGGTCGCTGTTCTGGTTCACGTAGTTGGTGTCGGCGGTGCCGGTCACGAACGGGCGCAAGCCCGATTTGGCCAGCGCCACCTGCTCGTCGATGGCGCGCAAACGCGCACGCTCGGCATTGAGAACGGGATTGAGCAGATAAGCATCGGCCAGCGCCTGCTCCAGCGACTCCGCTCGCGCATTAGGGGATAGCAAGGCGACAGCATGGAAGGTGACGAGAATAAAAGCCCGACACGCAGCCGCCGTGATGCAATCGCGCCGCACGGCATTTTGGTCTTTGCCCTCTTACCGCAGCCAGAGTCCCCAGCCGAACTGCGGTGAGTCGTTCATTGTCCCTGCCAGTGCAGACTATAGCTCAAAAACCTGATCCCGAGGCCAATCTTAAGCGTACCCAAAGCCTTCAACGATTGCCGCGAGCCACGCAAAGAAAGTAGGATACAGAGCCCTAAGGAGCGGTTTGCCGTGCCGAGCCCAAGGTTCTATCCCCAAGTTTATTTCACGGGGGTTGGCGATGCCTTATGACGAGGATTCATACGAGCTTAGCCTGACAGCGACGGCTCGTCTCCTGTACCTACTTCAAAGGCTCACAGAGGACGAGGTTCTGGAGCGCGAAGCCGCGCTCGCCATCCTGGGAAATGCGGCCGAGGCGCTGATCTCCAATCCCATCGAAATGATGGAGGTCCATTATAAGGCGTCGACGCTCATATGTGAAGAAATCGTCCCAAGGGTGCGTGAGAACCTTCACCGGGAGCGGATGAGCGAGCTATCCGAGAGAATGGGCGCACCCTAAGTTATTATCGGCCGACAAAATGATGGCGCCGGTGACTGAGAGAGATTGACCGCGCTCCCGCCCTAGCATGCGGAGAGAGCCCCATGTCACCTCTATTACCTCCATCCGACGGACAGCAAGCGCCGCTCTACTATGATTGTTGACGTACCGCTCTATAGCCGGTGCCAGGCTGTCGGAAGGACATAGGCCCGCCGCGCCTAAGTCGTTGAAAGATATGGTGGGCGCACACGGACTCGAACCGTGGACCCGCTGATTAAGAGTCATAGTCGGGGCAATTTCAGAGCCTAACAGTTACCAACACAGCCCTTGGAAAACCCCTTGATAGCCTTGCCTTTCCCCTCCATAGAGCCTTACATTACCCAACACTAGGTAACAGGTCAAAACATATCGTTGGTGTTACCTAGCGTTCTCTTTGGAGCAGGGTGACTGTGGTCAAGAGGTCTCTGACCGACGCTGCCGTGAAGCGGCAAAAGCCACCTGAGGCGGGGCAGATCGACGTATTCGATCAGGGCTTCCCCGGCCTTGCTCTGCGCGTCTCTCACGGTGGCCGCAAGGCTTGGACGTATCACTACAGGTTCGCAGGCAAGCTCAAGCGGCTGACGCTGGGCACCTACCCTGCCCTATCGCTGGCAGATGCTCGTGGGGCCTGGCGGGACGCAAAGGACGCTCGCGACAAAGGCCGAGATCCTGCCCAAGACAAGAAGCGTAAGACAGGTGAAACCGAGTTTGAGGCGGTGCTGGCCGAATGGCTCAAGCGCGACCAGGGCGACAACCGCTCGCACGACTCGGTTAAGCGTTCGATTGATAAGGACGCGACACCGGCCTGGAAAGGTCGCCACGTTCCCGACCTGACGAGACGTGACGTGCTGGACGTTCTCGACTCTGTGGTGGACCGTGGCTCGCCAGTGATGGCACGGCGGCTCCACGCACACTTACATCGCTTCTTTCGCTGGTGCGTCGGACGCGGGATCATCACTGCAAACCCGATGGCGGACATGCCGAAGCCGGGAGCGGAGACGAAGCGCGAGCGGGTGCTAACGGACGCGGAGTTGAAAGCGGTC
The DNA here is from genome assembly GCF_001723295.1 of Methyloceanibacter marginalis. Taxonomy (GTDB): domain Bacteria; phylum Pseudomonadota; class Alphaproteobacteria; order Rhizobiales; family Methyloligellaceae; genus Methyloceanibacter; species Methyloceanibacter marginalis. Next base: position 9,224 of record NZ_LPWD01000415.1, on the reverse strand, counting down.
TGGAAGGCTTGCGACAAGATCGGCTGGCCGTTTGGCCCCGCTATTCAATTGCTCATTCTCACGGGAGCGCGACGGCAAGAGATCGGGGCGCTGTGCTGGTCTGAGATCCTGGCCGACCCTGCAAACATTTTCCTGTCTGGTGACCGCACCAAGAACAAAGAGCCGCACACAATCCCGCTGAGCAAGCCCGCGCTGGCTATCATCGAAGGATTGCCGAAGGTCGAGGGTGACGCTGACTACGTTTTCACAACGAACGGCAAGACGCCCATTAGCGGCTGGTCGAAGGCTAAGGGTGAGCTTCCAGAACTTGCCGAGCCCTGGGTTCTTCACGACTTGCGCCGTACAGTAGCCACCGGCTTGCAGCGTCTCGGTGTGAGCCTCACGGTTATCGAGGCTTGCTTAGGGCACGTCTCAGGGTCGCGCGCTGGCGTTGTCGGTGTTTATCAGCGTCACAGCTTCGGCGCGGAGAAGGCCGCTGCGCTGGAGGCTTGGGGCGCGCATGTCGTTGCGCTGGTAGAGGGAAAGAAGCCCGGCAAGGTTGTCGCTATGCGGGGGGCGCGGTGATGGACAAGGGCGAGGCTTACGACAAGCTTATTGCGGCTCTAGAGTCCGCTTGGAAGAAGACACGGCGAAACCACCTACACGGGCAGATGTTGGCGGTCAAAGCTGTTGACCGGTTTTTAGGTGAGATGGATGCCCCCCGTTCGGCGCGGCAACCGTTGATTTGGACCTTTCTGACATTGATGCGGTCCGATTGGATAAATCGCACTCGCGGCAAACCGGGCCCCAAGCCGAAGAGCTTTAATCACCTATGTGGTCTTTCCGGCGCGGCAGCAGTCGTATCCGTCATGAAAGAGCGGTGCGGGTGTCGCGTTGGCGATGCGGTTGCGAAGGTCGCAAAAGCAACAGGCATACCAGGGGAGGAGATACGAAAATTTCGCGATGCGATCCATCGGGGCACCACGGACGACCTGTCAAATTCCCTGTACAGAATCACCCTCGACGAATTTAAAGACGCGTCGGATGATGAACTTGACGGTCGTCTAGGGCAGCTGCGGATCGTATACAACGACATGGATTTGTAGAATCCCCCCCTAGATAGCGACAAACCATAGGGCATATATCGCTTTTCAGTTTCAACCACGAAGGAACTGGAAAGATGCCCGAGACCTTTTTGCCCGCTGCCGCCGTGCGGGCTCGCTACTCAGTAGCAGACGTGACGATCTGGCGGTGGATGCGCAACGAGCGCATGAATTTCCCTAAGCCCATGTACGCAAACTCTCGGCACCGCTTGTGGCGGCTGGCCGATCTTGAGCGTTGGGAAGAGTCCAGAACAATCGAGGGGGATGCGAATGCAGCGGCCTGATGTAGTTGCCGCCGCCGAGGGGGTGCAACCCCAAGGCAGCGGCGGGATAGGCTCAGTCACAGTACAAGCAACTCCGATCATAGCGTCCGGTAGCAAACCCTGGCAAGGGGGGCGTTTGTGATGGCCCTCGACCGCGAAGACTTCACCTGGCGCGACCTCGATCTGTGTATCGGCCAGGGCAAGACACCAGTTCTCACACTGGTCGCCGACGCCACCTACCTAGAGCTGTATCGGATTCGGTATCCGAACGGCTGGACTAGCGCGCCGGCAAACATCATCCGGGCGAAAGAGGCAGCGTATGGTCACGCTCGCAGTTTGCTTGGGGGACAGAGGCCCAAAAAGCGCCCCTACAGCGGCGAAAGCCTCGGAGCCGCGTGATGGGAAGCAATCGAGAGAAGGATAACGTTGACGGACAATATGTGGCTGTTCTCCACAAGGTGCTCGACTCGCCAGCATGGCTCGCCATGTCGCACGGCGCGCGATTGCTTTACATCAGCCTGAGACGCCGCAAACCCCGGCAACGCAATATCGTCTTCCTGTCCTACCGGGACGCGCAAGCTGAACTCCGTAGTGGCCCGAACAAGATCGCAGAGTGGTTCCGCGAGCTTCAATACTACGGCTTCATCGTTCTGCACGAGCTTGGCTGTCTCGGTGTTGACGGCAAGGGCAAGTCACCGCACTGGCGACTGACAGAGGCGGGCACCACCAGCAAGACGAGTCCGAACGGATTACCGGAGCCACCGACGCGCGACTATCTGCAATGGAACGGAGTCCCCTGGAAACGTCCCGCAGACACGCGCGCTCATCGCTTCGAGCAGTTCCTTAAAAACAAAACCCCGCTATCGACGCCAAAGCGGAGTGCTACTGGCGTTGATAACACCCCCGCTACGGCGTCAGTAGCGCCCAACACCGAAAGTGCTACTGGCGTTAGTTACATAGAGCGCGGCGGGACCGCTACTGGCGTTGCTAACATAACTAGTAACCATACAGGTGGTCGTGAGATCGCGCCTTCCAAACCTCGAAAGGGAAGGAAAAACACGGTCGCCCCTTCGGCGGAAAATTCGGACGCCAAGATCACGGCTCTATCTAAGTGGGGACGTGCGGCCACGCTTAAGCCGTGGAAGGCTCGCACCATTTCGGACGAGCTGCGCGCGGTGCTTGATCTGCCCAAGCTCCACGAGTGCGACCCTGGTGTGGTTCGGGGCAAGGTGCTTGAGCGGAGGGCAGCGTAATGGCCTCACGCGAAGCAGAACGGAAAGCCCTACAGCGTGCGGGCTATAAGCACCGCCCGATCCTTTGCCACGACGATACGCTGAAGGCCGCGTTGATGGCCGAGGGTCTGATAACCGACGCCCAGCTTGATGACGATGTCGCGATTAACGAGGCGGCCAGTCGGTTCCTCATGAGGCATTGCAAGATCGGTCGCATCCTGCCTGAACAAAGCCCGCCATTACCTCCGAAGCGAGACAGGCGACCCCACGGCAGCCGGCGACATCAGGTCACGCACGGACCCACGACGCCATACACGCCCGAGGAGATCGCCAAGCTCAATGCCCAATGCAAGGAAGACCTTCTCGGTGTGAAGTACGGGCCGTACCTCACCCCCGAAAAGAGGGTGATGGCGGACAAGCTGGGGCGTGAAGGGAGCTTGGGGAGTGGGCCGCTAGGTGTTCGAGGTCTTCACGGAGTCATAGACGTGGGCGAGCCGGGCGGTGCCTACATCAAAGACCTTCCGCCCGATTGGGAGAAGCGTCGAAAGCGGTGGCGCGTTCCAGGTCGGGAAGAGGCTCTGCGGTGGACATGGGACGACGACGAGGCCGAAAGGCATGACGACGACCCCATGACGTTCGGCGAGGTCAGCCAGGACGCGATGCACGGTCTGGACAGCATGGATACCGAGCCCGAGGACGATTGAGTTTCGCAAATCGGCCATGTCCCGACCGGGACACCCGCAAACCGTTGAGTTTCTGCGGTTTTTGAATAACCAGAAAGTCTAAAACAGCTTTAGCCCCCCTATAGGTAGAGGGGCTAAGCAACCTATGGAGACGATGACATGAACCCGCCAAGGACTGACGCTGAATACTGGGATCACATCACGCTTATGGTCCCTCGTAACTTTGAGAATGCTGCGAGAGAAGCGGCACATCGGTACGCAATGCCGGTGACCGAGTATTGCCGCCGGGCGTCTTGCTGCGCCTGGAGGCTGACGGCATCCGCCTTTCGGAACGCGAGACCGAAGCTGCGTGAACATACCGCTCCACGAAGCAAGCCACGCCTGCATGGCCCACCTTCTCGGATTCGAGCTCGTGGAAGTGACGGCCACAGATAAGGGCGGGGAGTGCAAGGACAGCGGGCCAGCACCATTGTTCGCACGCGGATTAGATCACCGAGCGGTCGGACTTCGCGAAGCTCTAGTCGCGCTCGCTCCGATTGCGGTGAACGAGGAATTGTCCAGTGGAGACGAAGCCTGCTTCGCGAGAGCGTTGTGGCTTGCGTGTTTGCCTCAGCGCGAAGGTCTCGTTCGACGCGACTTGATCGCGCTCGCAAGAGAGATCCTGCGAACACGCGAAAACCGAACGGCGATTGCCGCCGTGGCGGATCAACTGAGCAGACGGAAATACCTAACAGGTCGCGAGGTGGCCGAACTGATCGAAGCCACGCATCGCTGCGGCTTCATACTCTAAGGGGGAACGCAAAAATGGAAATGGAATGCACGGTGATGGCCTCCGCGCCTGGAACGTCTTGGCTGGTGCGCCTGACGCAAGAGGACATCGAGAAGGCGATAGCCTGCGGTCACTACATTGCGGAGTACGCCGCAGGCGACGAGGTTCGCCGCGATGAGCGCGACAGAATGAGACAATGCGCCGAGGAACGCGAGCGCAGCGCAGAACACATCCGCAAAGAAGCTAAGCGCCTCGAAGACGAGGACCGTGAGGGCCGCCGGCGCGAGCGAAAGGAACTGAACTTCGAGAAGGTCGAGAAGCTACGAGCCGCAGCGTGGTCGATCAGGGGAACGAATTACCCAGGCTATGAGCCTCGGCCCGATGGCGTTTGCAGACACAAGGTTGCTTGGCTCATCGACCAGCTCGGCGGTGGCAAGATGGTAAGCGGCTTCCGTCACGACCGCTCAGAACCCGGCTTTCATGCCGCGTTCGAGTTCCGATCCAATGGCAAAACATTCGTGGCCGATCAAGACGGGATTTGGCTCGCCGAGGATTTCCCTTTCGCCAAGGTAGAGGGAAAGCACTTGCGAACGCGAAAGCCCGACTCCGAGCCTGACATCCGCAAGCGCGAGACTACGGATGGTAGCGGCCACGGCTCAATTCATTACCAGGGAACATGGGATCGCGAGCGCAGCTATTCGGCAGGCCAGTTCGTCACTCACAAGGGCGGCTTATGGCACGCCGAGATTGACTCCCAAGGATGCAAGCCCGGTGACGGCGCGCTGTGGAAGTTGGCCGTCAAATCTGGCGACTACAACAACCGCAACATGAAGAACCACAAGCAGCATGAGATCGACGCTGCATGGAATTTACACAACGAGAGGAAAGACGATGCTGCCTGAAGACATCACACAAGTGGACGCAGAGATTGAAGCTGACGGCACAATTGTTCTGATCGGCCACACCAAGTCGGACGACAAGACCTATACGGCAAATGTTCAACCGGAATGGTGGCTTGATGGCGAGAAGATCGACAAGCCTCACGCCAAGGTCATCGGCATGTTCGCCAACAGTGCTGCAACTCCCGCAGTACGCAAGACCTAAAGGGGCGAAAGGATGAAGACTGGAACTGTGAAGCATTGGAACCGGCAGAGAGGCTTTGGCTTCATTCGCACCGATCAGGGAGAAGAGTTCTTTGCCCATGCAACGTGCTTGATGCTGGCTCGCGACTTCTTGGACGTTGGCGAGGCTGTGATCTTCGAGACTGAGCCCTCAGAGCGCGGCGGCGAGCGAGCAATCAATGTCGAGTTAGCTGGATGACGGGGGGGAGCAAACAAAGATTTGCGCCATCAAGCGGAACCCGGCGGGATAGTGCAACAACTACAGAGGCTGCCCCCGTTGAAAAAGGGGGGGCTAAATGGGCATGAAAACACAACGGAAGCCTAGGGCTCCCCAGCATCTCCGCCCTGATACTCGGACTTGGTTTGGGTCCGTCCTGGCCGACTATTCGCTGGAACCGCATCACTTGAAGCTCTTACAGGCCGTTTGCGAGGCATGGGACCGCCTCCAGCAAGCACGCGAGATTCTCGCTGCCGAAGGGCTGACAATTCCGACCGGGGACGGCGGGTGCAAGGCGCATCCGTGTGTTGGGATCGAGCGCGACTCTCGCTTGGCCGTCGCAAGATTAATCCGCGAATTGGATTTGGACTGCGAGCCACCGGCTAACACCCGCACTGCGCCCCCGGCCCTGCGGTCCAACAGGAGGGGATATGCCGGTTAAGAGACGAGCACATAAGCGCCGCGTCGATCCGCGCGCCGAGCTTGAGGCGTGGTCCTCTTGGTTCGAAAGCGGAGTCGCGTTCGATGGCGACTTGATCGACCTCGGCCTAGCCAACGATGCCGACGATGTATTCAAGGCCGTGGCGAAAGACGCATGGAAGCGATTGGGAGAGTTGTTTCTAGAGAGTTGGACGCCCGACAACGTGCGGGAAACGCCGTGGGCACAAGAACAGTTTGGGGAACCGAAATGCCAGTGAAGCTACGCAAACACAAACAGAGGGCGCACCGGATCACACCGGACGCAATCGAGGCTTATCGCGCGCACGATTACCATGCTTTGCACGATGCCTTGGGCTTGAAGCCCTGGGAGCCGTCGCCATTGCCGCTTCATGTGACGCCGCTGGGCTGCGATCAGGAGCCTTACCCGTTTGATTTGAGGCTTAAAGGCAGCTTGCACAACGAGTCATGGGAGCAGGCGCAAGAGCTTCAGCGAGAGCTGGAGAAGGCAGTATAGCCATGAGCGGACACACTGACCGCGAGCTGGAGCGCGCACGCAGACACCTCGCGCAATGCATTCGTGAGCGGAATCGGTTCGAGTCGCAGATGGACATGACGGAAGAAGACCAAAGGCGTTGGCGGAAACTAGACGCGGACGTTCGGCGAGCAGAACAAGATTGCGGCTGCGCACAGCACGCGCTGAGAGAGGGATAAGACACTGGCTCAGGCAACGGTGGTACTTTTTGAGGCAAGCTAATGAGCGAACGCGAGAGTTTTGGCGATCTGTCGAGTGCGCTTTTTCAAGCCGCAGCCTATCTAGAGTTGGCGCACCAAATCGGTTCGCCCGAGCGCGAGATTTCCGACATCTGTTCGAAGGGCAGTGAGGCCCTTGATGCCTTGGCTAGTTCGGCACATTTAGCCAATGATTTGGAAGGTCGGCATCCAGGGGGCACTCAATCTCTCGCTTCGCAATCCATATCGCAACGCCTCCGGTGACATTTTCTCCAGTGCGGCTCCAATAATCGTGGAGCTTTGTAAGAGGCCAGCGCACCGCTTGCCCGCCCGTTTTCGGGCAGGGGTCATGGAGTATCACTCCACTATCATCCAGCCCAACTACCACGCGATAATGACCGAGGTGACGCTCATCATCGCTATAGCGCTGGCACGCTATAAGCGGAACACGAGCTCTATCAATGAAGCATGCAATCTGGTTGGTCATCGCCAGAACGTCTGGACTCACTCTTCCCCACGCCGCATGCAAACCTCTGTTTCTCGCCAAGCGGACAATATTCTCAGCGTCTACGCTCAGATTTGCCGATCCATAGTGCTCAGGCTTGGCCATTTTTTGATAGAACTTCTCTTGCGAAAAGCTCGAAGAGCGAAGAGACCGAAATACCATTTCGAACGCCGCCAGGCGCAGGCCCATGGCGCACATTGTTGTCGGTACGGGATGGGCAAGATCATGGACGTACGATGGAGGGTTGGCACTCAGCACCCAAGGTGCGTCTAACAGCTCTGGCGGCTTCGCCACGTTCACGGCAATCAATTAAGCCGCCTATCTCGGTGATGGTGCCCCGTAGGGGACGGTCCCCCACGGACCTCCCCCTCCAAAAGGAGCCAACTTCATCTCATACAGTTCCTTACGAGCATCCGCCTCTAGCGGCACAGGAGCAAATTTGTCGATTACGTTGACAGCCCATTTGCGGAGCGCTTCGTTTTTAGGATCCGGCGGGATTGTTAGAATACTCGCTGCGATCTCGATCATCTTTACGTCTTTGTTGTCTTCGTGAATTCTAATCTCTTGTGACCGCTCTGCGCTGGCTAATTCTAATAGCTGGGCTCGATCCGCGTTAGCGATGTTTAGCGCCCCCCATGTCGTGATAAGCGCGACGACTATTGAGATAACAACTGTAATGAGTGTTGATTGGAACCCGGAGCTCATACCCGTTCCTTTGCTCGAAGCAGTTCTGGAAGCTTGGCGATATTGACCGCGACCCTGCGGCCTTCCTCCCACGTCAGCACGTTGGCGATCTCGGCGTTCTTCTCGTCATCCCGGCAGTAGATGTAACAGAGCGTGCGGCCGTGCGAGTCCCGCACCCGGTATCCGCCCTCGGTCTTCTCGGCTGACCAAGGGGCCTTCAGTCTTCTCATGGGAGCCTCCCTCTTGGCTCCCCCCGCTATCGAAGCGTAATATCGGGTCTGGCTGAAGCGGGAGTCATTCCGTGAGGGCTATCATTCTGTTTTTAATCTTGCTGGCCGGGCTGATCTGGTACTTGGCCGACCGCCATGACTGCTTCTGGCATGGCCTCGACGCTTGGGCAGCTTGGACCAAGTGTGTGATTGGTTTTAGCCGCTTCTAGGCGCGAATGGGGCGCAGCTTTCAAGACATCGCCGTTCGTGGGATCAAAAAATAGGGCGCCAACCGAGAAGCTGGCGCCCCACAGAGAGACAGGGAGTTTCTACTCGCTGGCCTCAGACTCCTCCATCGGGTCTTCGGCGGGAGCCTCATCCATCGTGTCTGTATTTTCCTCCGTGGTGGCGGAGTCATCGCCTGTATCCATGGAATCTTCGGATTCCTCCATGGGATCGTCCTGAGCGTAAGTGAGGACAGGCGCTGCGCTTAGTCCGATTACAAAAGCCGCAGCAAAGAGCGGGGCAAAGAGTTTGGTCATTTCAGTTACCCTCGATTATCTGGCCAAAGTCGTTCCTCGGCAGCGCCATTGTTGATGGGCAACAGGATCGAGCACAAGAGGGAAAGTAGGCGCTTGCGTCGCCTGCCCGAGCGCCCGGCGTCGTTCGGTGCATCCCAGGGAGGGTTGTGGACACCGGGCCTAACCAGCGGGGAAGGCCACGCTGGCTGCAATAAAAACGCGCGTCTGGGCGACACCGTTCCTGCGCGGATAGCCTCGATCTCGCTCGGCAGAAGCCCATAACGAGAAACGGCCTCAAGGCACTCACTGAGGCCGCTTCCCAATTGCCGTCTACTCAATAAAGGAGGACGAAGGACGGCAGCCCGCTGCGGGCGCCTATCAGCGTGTGCCCAAATCCTTGCTAAATCGTTAGAGGGTATCCCGGGGGGCCGACCGAAGCTGCCCTTCCGGGCCGTCTCTCCACCCCGCTCCAGTTGAGTACTTGGCACTTGGCCTCTTACTTCGTGCCCCTCGACCTGGAAGCCCGGCTGACCCTTCCGCGACGCCGGGCTCTTTTTGGCAGCCCGCTGGGCTAAAGTTCCTCATCGGGGTGCTTGCGTAGCCCCGTGTCATGTGTGTCATGAGACCCTACTCTGGCCCCGCCACCTGCGGGGCCTCTTCTTGCGTCGATGCCAAGAGTCCAACCGTATAAACTGTCCATTTTGCCAGGGGAGAAATGCTCTTCGAGGAATCGAAGAACCGCTATCGCTGCCCGGATTGTGAGACGAT
>NZ_LPWD01000414.1 GCF_001723295.1 Methyloceanibacter marginalis | reverse complement strand
GCGAGGCCATCGCCGCGCTTGCCCAATGCGTGACCGAGCACGAAGGGACCAAACGGGTCGAGCTTTGAGCGTCTCAGCGGCGCTGAAACAGCTTCTCGATGTCGGTGAGCTTCAACTCGACATAGGTGGGGCGGCCGTGATTGCACTGGCCGGAGAACGGGGTCTGCTCCATGTCGCGGAGCAACGCGTTCATCTCCTGCGGCGATAGGCGCCGTCCGGCGCGCACGCTGCCGTGGCAGGCCATGGTGGACAGCACGTGATCCAAGCGATCACTCAGGATCCGGGCGCCGTCGCCGTCCTCGGCTTCCATGAGCGTGCCGGCGAGATCGACGAGCAATCCCTTGACGTCGCAGGTGCCGAGCAGCGCCGGCACCTCGCGCACCGCGACCGGTCCGGGCGCCGAACGCTCGATGACCAAGCCCAAGCGCTCAAGCTCGTCCGAAGCCGCAAGCAGCGCCGCTGTGGCATCCGCATCGAGCTCGACCACGTCGGGGATGAGCAGCATCTGCCGGTTGATGCCGCCATTGGCGAGCGCCCCTTTGAGCCGCTCATAGACGAGCCGCTCATGGGCGGCGTGCTGATCCACGATGACCAGCGCATCGCCGGTCTCGGCGATGATAAAGGTGTCCTGCACTTGCGCCCGGGCCGCACCCAGCGGGTATGAGGGCGGCGTCTCGTCTTCGGCGGCTGCGCCGCGCATGTCGGCGGACGGCGCCGCGACCCCTTCGAGCGGGGCCTGGTCCCGGTCGGCGAAGCCCCCCTGCCGGGGGCGGACATAGCTCTGATAGCTCCCCGCGCCTGAGGGCGGCGACGGCATCGCCGAAGGCGGCGCCATGCGGTTCAGCGCATCTTGAGCGAGGCTTCCCGTGGCGCGGTGACCCGCGGCGCCCAAAGCATCCCGGAGCGCGCCGATCAGCAAGGACCGTACGCCGTTGGCGTCGCGGAAACGAAGCTCCGTCTTGGCGGGATGGACGTTCACGTCCACCTCGTCCGGCGGCACGTCCAGGAACAGCACCAGCATGGGATAACGGCCGCGCGGCACCAAATCTCCATAGGCGGCGCGCACCGTGCCGGCGATGAGCTTGTCGCGCACCGGACGCCCATTGACGACGAGATAGATGTTGAGCCCGTTCGGACGGTGCAACGTCGGCAGCCCGGCAAAGCCTTCGACGGCGACCGCGCCGCGCGACGCCGACACGGCAAGCGCATCCTCCACGAAATCCGCACCGAGAATACGGCCGAGCCGCGCCAGCCCGTGGTCGAGCAGACCCGGCGCGCTCGCCTCGAGGCGCAGCGTGGTGCGGTCTCCGGTGGTGAGAGAAAACGCGATCTCGGGATGGGCGAGCGCCAGACGCTTGACCTGATCGGAGATCGCCGCGGCTTCCGCGCGCTCGGACTTCATGAATTTGAGCCGCGCGGGCGTGGCGTAGAAAAGGTCGCGCACCTCGACCTCGGTGCCGGCCGCACGGGCCGCCGGTTTCAATGGGGCTTTGCGGCCGCCGTCGACGGAGATCTGGAAGGCCTCCTTAGCGTCCTGTGCGCGGCTGGTGATGGAGAGCCTGGCCACGGCGCCGATCGAAGGCAGCGCCTCGCCCCGGAAACCCAAGGTCAGAATGTGCGAGAGGTCGTCGCCGGCGAGCTTTGAGGTGGCATGGCGCTCGATCGCAAGTTCGAGGTCCGGCGCGCCCATGCCGGCGCCGTCATCGGCCACGCGGATGAGCTGCAAGCCGCCGGCCGTGGCGGTCACGTCGATCCGGAACGCGCCCGCATCGATCGCGTTCTCCACCAGCTCCTTGACGACGCTGGCCGGCCGCTCGACCACCTCACCCGCGGCAATGCGATTTATGAGGTTCGGCGGCAGCTGACGTATGGCCATGCCCTGCCTCCGTTCGCCACCGGGCCTAACGCCGGCGGAGCGGTCACTCTAGCCGATTCTACCGGGAGACGAGCCCTAGCCGGGGGCGCCGGTGGGGATGATTTCGGCCGGCTCGACGGGCTTGCCGACAATGGTGGTGATGAGCTGGTCGGCCGCCAGCAGGCGCTTGGCCACACGCTTGATGTCGTCCATGGTCACCGCCTCCACCAGCGCGTTGCGCTTGGTGATGTAGTCGATGCCGAGATCCTCGATCTGGATCCACAGAAGCTGGCTGGCGATGCTCGACGAGGACTCGAAGCGCAACGCATAAGCGCCGGTGAGATAGGACTTGGCGCTGTCCAGCTCCTCATCGCTCGGCCCCTGCTCCGCAAGCCGCAAGAGCTCGTCCTGAATCACGGTGAGAGACTGGCCGACCGCCTCGTTCTTGGTGGCGACATTGCCGACGAACACCGCGCCGTGCTGATAGGGATAAAGGTTGGAATAGACCGAATAGGCCAACCCCCGCTTCTCGCGCACCTCTTCCATGAGCCGCGATGAGAAGCCGCCGCCGCCGATGATGTAGTTCAGCACGTAAGCCGCAATGAAATCGTCGTCGTCCCGGGCGATGCCGCGATGGCCGAACTGCGCCACCGACTGGGGCACGTCCATGATGATGACCTCGCGGGTGGGGCCAAGCGGCGGGCGCGCCTCGGCCACCTGCACCAACTCCGAGCGTTCCGGCAGATCACCGAACAGCTGGTCGAGGGCCGGGCCGAGCTCTTCCGCGGTGATGTCGCCGACCACCGAGACCACGAGCTTGTCCCGAGCGAAGACGCGGCGGACATAGTCGTGCAGATCCTCGGAGGTGATGGCGGCGATGGAGGCCATGGTGCCCTTCACGGGGCGGCCATAGGGGTGATCGTGGAAGGCGAGCCGGTCCCAGGCCAGCGAGGCCACGGTCTCCGGATCATTCTCGTCGAATTTGAGCCCCGCCAGGATCTGCGCGCGAACGCGCTCGAGAGCGTCTTCATCGAAGCGCGGCTTCGACATGGCCAGCCGCACGAGATCGAAAACCTCGTCCTTGTTTTCGCTGAGCGTTTGGATGTTACCGAGCATAACGTCGCGGCCGGCATCGAACTCCATGCGCATGGCGAGTGCCTGCTCGCGCTCCTGGAAGGCGGAGGCGTCGAGCTCGCCCGCGCCCTCGTCCATCATGGAGGTGACGAAATAGGCTTGACCGTCCTTACCGGGCGCGTCCTGAGAGGCGCCGCCGACGAAAGCAAAGCGGATCGCGATCAGCGGATTGACGTGGCTCTCCACGAGCCAGGCCTTGATGCCGCCGGGACTCGTCACTTCCTGGATCTTCATTTTACTCCCTTGAGCCGCAGCGGGCGTGGCGCCGAGCGCAAACGCCGCCAGCAACGCGCACAGCCCCATGGTGCCGGCAAAAAGCGAAGAGCGAACCGTCATCCGCGCTTGCCGTCGCCGGCCGCCGCTTGCGCGGGCTTGTCGCCGATGCTGCTCGTATATTCGGGTTCCGGCTTGAGAATGCCTGTGACCGAGTTTGCCTCGACCAGATATTTTCGGGCCACGGCACGAATATCGTCCACGGTGACGGCCTTGAGGCGCTCGGGCCAGTCCTCCACATCCTCGATGCTCATCCCGACGGCGAGACGCCAGCCATATTGGCGGGCCATGCGGGAGATAGAATCGGAATTGTAGACGAACTCGGCAATCTGCGAGGCCCGGGCCCGATCAAGCTCGTCCTGGGTGACGCCCTTGTCACGCAGTTCTTGCACGACGCCCTCGATCGCCGCCTCCATCTCCTCGGCCGTGTGGGCCTCGCCGGCGATGGCGTAGAAACCGACCCGGCCGGAATCGCGGCCGGAGTCGCTGTACCAGCCGCCGGCGGAGGCCGCCGATTTCTGTTCCATGACCAGCCGCTTGTAGATGCGGCCAGTGGCGCCGTGAGCGGCAATCCGCGTCATGAGATCGAGCGCCTCGGCTTCGCCGGGCTCAGCGGAGGCATAGCTCGGAACCACATAGTAGCGCTGCACGGTGGTGCGGCCGGCGCGCGGGTCTTCCAAGGTTACCGTGACCGAGCCATCGTGCTCGGGTTCCCGCGGCCGCTCGCGCTTGATGGCCTCGCCTTGGCGCGGAATCTTGCCGAAGGTCTTCTCGGCGAGCGCCTTCACCTCGTCCGGCTCCACGTCGCCGGCGACGATGAGGATGGCGTTTTCGGGCGCATAGAAGCGGCGATAGAAGGCGAACGCATCGGCGCGGTCGAGTTCCTTCATCTCGTGCTCCCAGCCGATGATGGGGATGCCGTATGGATGGTTGCGGTAGAGCGCGGCCATCATCTGCTCTTGGAGGATGCTGCCGGGGTCGTTGTCGACACGGGAGCGGCGCTCCTCAAGGATGACATCACGCTCGGTGCGCACGTCCTCCTCGGACAGGCGCAGATTGGCCATGCGGTCCGCCTCCATCTCCATCACCGTGGCCAGCCGGTCCTTGGCCACGCGCTGGAAATAGGCCGTGACATCGTGATTGGTGAAGGCGTTATCGTCGCCGCCATTCCGGGCGATGATCTTGGAAAACTGTCCGGTGGGGATCTGGTCGGTGCCCTTGAACATCAAGTGCTCGAGGAAATGGGCGATGCCGGAGACGCCCGGCGGCTCGTCCGCGGCGCCAACCCTGTACCAGACCATCTGAGTCACCACGGGGGCGCGGTGATCCGGGATGACCACGACGTCCAGGCCATTGGCCAGGGTGAACTCGAAGGCTTTCTCCGAGGGGGCTTTTTCAGCGGCAACAGCAGCAACCGACATTATTAGGCTCATCAAGGCTACGACCAGGCCGGTCCGGAAGCGGAGCACAGCGGTCCATTGATCTAGCATCCATACCACCATTCAGCGAGGCCAGAGGATTGGAGACGCGGGCATTGGCGCGCGGGATGCTAATCTTAACAAGCCGCTACCCCATGCGCCAGATGTCGGGCCTCGGACCAGGTATTTCAAGAAAACTGGAGGTGCAAGATTGCGGCCAAACGCCGGAACGGCCGCTCCGGGCCGGAGGCTTGGTTAACGGCTTCCCTAGAATCCGGTGTTCCGATTCTCGCCGTCCGAGATGCTGTTGTAGCTGTCGGGTGTGGCGGGCCTGAAGGCCTCGTTGTTCTGATTAGGCAACGGCGCCTCAGGAACATGCGGTGCCGGGCGCGACTGAGCGACGCTGGTGTCGGGGATCCGGTCCGAGGCGTCCGGTTCCGGCACATCCGGGACGGCCTCCTCCACGGTCTCGTCGGTACCCAACCACTTATCGAGCAGCGTTTCCTTGCCCGCATAAGGATTGATGGGATCTGCCTCGATCTCAACCTCGGCCTGCTTGGCCTGCTTCTCCTCGACGATCCGCTTGCGCACCTTCTCCGGATCGTCCGGCCAGTCTTGGCGGTTCGCGGCCACGGAGACGCCCTCAGTGGGCTGGGGCAGTTTCTGGAGGTTCGGCGGCACCAAAAGCGGCGGACGCTCGCTCATGCGCACATCGGCTTCCTGGCGGTCGCCGGAGACGCCCATATAGTCGAAGACCTTGCCTTCGAACTCGACACCGCCGCAGCCGCCAAGAAGCGCCACGCAGCCAAGCATGGCGGCGAGCTTTGCGGCCCGGTTTGCAGCGGTTCTGGCGGTGACGTGCCCCAAAATTCCCCCTCGAATCCGGCAAGCCCGGATTTGTTTACATTTTGGAGGGGTTTCCGGCCTTTTTGTGACCCCCGAATATTGAGTCATACAGAAGTCCAATAACCCCGGCAACTATGGCCACGTCGGCGATATTGAAGACGTACCATTCGAAGCCGAAGGCGTGAAAAGCGTAGAAATCGGCCACCGCGCCATAAACCGCCCGGTCGATCGCATTCCCCAGAGCCCCGCCAATGATCAGCCCGATGGCAACGGCCGTCAGAGGCGCCGTGATGCGGGCGAGCCAAACAATGAGCGCCACGCTGGCGACGATGGCAAAGGCAATCAGCCCCAAGCGGCCCGCTGAGCTGTCCTGGGGCAAGAGCCCATAGCTGATGCCCTTGTTCCAAACCAAGACGAGGTCGAAGAACGGCGTCAGGGTAACTGTCTGCTTGGCGCCGATGTCATAGACATAAAGCATCCAGGCTTTGTTGGCCTGGTCGGCCACAAGCGTGAGCAGAGCCACAATAAGCCCGAGCGGCGAATAGGGTCCCCAAAGCCAGTGACGGAACATGGCGCGCTATCCCGTATGGCCGGTGCGCCGATCGTACTGGCGCACGGCCTCGGCATCGCGGGGCGAGAGCGTGGGGAACTCCGGATCAGCGCCCACGTCGGAGAGAATTTTCCAGGAGCGGGCGCATTTTTTGCCCTTGGCGCGCGCGAAGACCACGGCCACGTCCGGCACGTCCTCCAGCCGGAAGGCCTCTCGCGGTCCCTCCTCAGGGACAAGCGTCGCGCCGCTGGTGATGGCGATCTCGGCGAGATCGATGCCGCCAAGGGCCTCGCGCAAGTCTCGATCCGAGACATAGACTTTCGGCGCCGCTTCAAGGCTCGAGCCGATGCGGCCCTCTCTGCGCTCAATTTCCAGCGCGCCGGTGACGGCCCGGCGCACCTGGCGCACCTTCCGCCACTTCGTGGAGAGCGCCTCGTCGGCCCATTCGCCCGGCACGTCCGGGAACCGGCTCA
>NZ_LPWD01000413.1 GCF_001723295.1 Methyloceanibacter marginalis | reverse complement strand
TGCGCCTGCGTGCCGGTTATACGATCCTGCCCAACTTGCTGCTGTTCGGTACCTTTGGTGGCGCGTGGGCCGACGCGGACCTGCCCATCAGCGGTCCGGGCGGCGCGTTCCGCGAGACCACGTTCTTTGGCTGGAGCGCGCGCCGGCGCGAGTTTGCCTTCGACGAGAACTGGAGCGCGCGCCTCGACTATCAGTTCACCGATTTCGACTCGGAGACGATCTCCTATCCCGGCGGCCAGACGACATACGATCCGGATTCGAATACGTTCCGCGGCTCGGTGATCTATCGCTTCTAAGGCACCGGTACGTTGATCGTGTCGGCGCGGCAAAGCCGCCGCTGATCTTCGTTAGGGCCGCATTTGCGCGGACGAAGATCGCGGTCGAAGCAGACACGGATATCGAGCAAAGCATCGCGGCGGCATGTCACCGCGATCATATCGGCGGACAGCCAAGGATTGGCGGCGAGGAACTCACGTTCCACGCCGGCGGGCGACAGGTCACGCCGTCGTTCCGGATCCGAGAACTCGGGCGGCAGGCTAACCTTGTCGTACAGTGCGCGGGCCGCGTCATAATACTGCTCGGGCGTGAGCCCCGCACAAGTGCCGTGGGTCGCATATTCGTGGATGATGAGGTTCTTGCTCGGCATGATGTCGCGCATTGTGTCGATCACCTCGGACGGCACCCAGGGACGCCTGCCGGCATAGCAATCCTTCGGCCAGCCTTTGTCGTATTGCGGCCACAGCCCATGCAGCACTAAGTCGTGGGGAGTCTTGGCGTCGCACTGCGTGTCGCGCCTGAGCCGCCCCTCAATGAGGCAATAGGTCGGCGACCAGCCGAGCACCAGCACGTAGTAGTCGAAGACGCCGGGACGGTCGCGGTCGAAGGCCGGTGCGACGCTCGCCGACAGCAGAACGGTCAGCAGGGCGGAAGTGACCGCCATGCGTCTAACGCCGCGCATCCTGTTCTCCGAGTGCGCCGAGAATGCGAGCCCAGCTTCGCGCGCCCTTCTCGAAGCTGCTGAGATTGTATTTCTCGTTGGGCGAATGGATGCGGTCGTCCTCCAGCGCGAAACCGACCAGGAGTGCGTCCATGCCGAGCCGGGTGCGGAACGATTCCACGATGGGGATCGACGCGCCGCAGCCGACGATGACCGGCGCCTTGCCCCACTCGGCCTCCAGCGCCTGCGCCGCGGCGCGAAAAGCGGGTGCGTTCGTGTCGAAACCAACAGCCGGCGAGCCGCCTTCGCCGCCATAGGCGACGTCGACATCCGGCGGGGAGCGCTCGGCGACAAAGCGATGAAGACCGTCGATGATCTTGGCCGGATCTTGGTCGGGCACCAGACGGAAGGAGAGCTTGGCCGAGGCTTGCGAGGGGATTACCGTTTTGGTGCCGGGGCCGGTATAGCCGCCGACTATGCCGTTCACCTCGACGGTCGGGCGCGACCAGAGCTGTTCGAGTACACTTCGGTCCGTTTCGCCCGCAGGCACGCTCAGGCCGATCTCGCCGAGAAATTTGTCCGTCTCGAACCCGAGTGCGCGCCAGGCCTCGCGTTGCTCAGACGACGGTTCTCGCACGGCGTCATAGAAACCGGGAATGGCGATACGTCCCGTCTCGTCGTGAAGGTCGGCGATCAGCTGGCAGAGAACGCGGATCGGGTTTTGGGCCGGGCCGCCGTAAATGCCGGAGTGCAGATCGCGCGAAGGTCCGGTGAGCGTGACCTCCGAGAAGGCAAGACCGCGCAGGAAGGCGGTGATGGCCGGCGTTTGGGCATCCCATTGGCCGGTGTCGCAGACGAGCGCGATGTCGGCTTTCAATGCATCGCCATGGGTCCCCAGGAACGGCGCGAGGCTTGGGCTTCCCGACTCTTCCTCGCCCTCGAGCAGCACGGTGACGTCCACGGGCAGCGCGCCGTGGACTTCCATCCAGGCGCGGCATGCCTGGAAGAAAGTCATCACCTGACCTTTGTCGTCGGAGGCGCCGCGCGCCACAATGACTTGCCCGTGCTGGGCATCGTCGACGAGCTGCGCCTCGAAGGGTGAGGCCGTCCACAGCGCCAACGGATCCGGCGGTTGCACGTCATAGTGGCCATAGAAGAGAACGTGCGGGCGATTGGTGTCGGCCGGGTCGCGCCATTTGGCGAGGACCATCGGCTTGCCTTCGGTGGGTTCGACGCGCGCGCGAAGCCGATGTCGCGCAGTCGCGTCCGCACACCAGTCCGCAGCCTGAACGCAGGACTCGTGGTAGGCGGGATCCGTGGAGATGCTGGGAATGGCGAGGAACTGAAACAATCGCTCAAGGGCGGCGGTCCGTCCTTCGGCGGAGACGGTCTAGCACGTTTGAAGCGC
>NZ_LPWD01000412.1 GCF_001723295.1 Methyloceanibacter marginalis | reverse complement strand
GGCGAGAAGTTCGACGCGCTCGAGGAATTCCATCCCGACCGTATCGCGGGGCGCATTCTTGGCATGGGCGACGTGGTCGGCCTCGTCGAGAAGGCGATGGAGACCGTCGAGCTCGACAAGGCGCAAGCCACCGCTAAGAAGCTGAGGAAAGGCTCCTTCGACCTTCAGGACCTCTCCGATCAGCTCGGCCAAATGCAGAAACTCGGCGGCATGGGCGGCGTGCTCTCCATGCTGCCCGGCATCGGCAAGATCAAGAAGCAGATCGACGCCGCCAATCTCGACGACAGCGTCTTCAAGCGTCAGCAGGCAATTATCAGCTCGATGACGAAAGCCGAGCGCAAGACCCCGAAGCTGCTCAACGCATCGCGCAAGAAGCGCGTGGCCGCGGGCTCCGGCACCTCCGTGCAGGACATCAACAAGCTGGTGAAGATGCACCGCCAGATGGCCGACATGATGAAGACCATGGGGAAGAAGCGCGGCGCGCTGTCCGGACTGTTCGGCGGCGGCGGGATGCCCGAGATGCCGGCAGAACTGCGCCCGGATCTGAGCTGCCCGCGAATTTCCCGGGCCTGCCCTCAGGCGGCCTTCCCGGAGGTTTTCCAGGGCTGCCCGGGAGCCTGCCGCCCGGCCTTCCCGGCCTGCCGCAGAAGCAAAAGAAGAAACGTTGAACCCTTTAGTTTTTGAGATCGAACGACCAGGAGCAAGAAACCAATGTCATTGAAGATCAGACTGGCCCGTGCCGGCGCCAAGAAGCGCCCCTTCTACCGCATCGTCGTCGCCGACTCGCGCAGCCCGCGCGACGGCCGCTATATCGAGAAGATCGGCACGTTCAATCCGTTGTTGCCGCGCGATTCCGAAGAGCGCGTCAACCTCGACACCGAGCGCGCCAAGCATTGGCTGTCCCACGGCGCGCTGCCGACGGACCGCGTGCTGCGCTTTCTCGATGCCGAAGGCCTGATGAAGCGCGAGCCGCGCTTGAACCCGGAGAAGGCAAAACCCGGACAGAAGCGCCTCGATCGCGAGGAAGAGAAGGCCAAGGCCGCCGAGGAGAAGGCCAAGGCGGAGGAAGAGGCCAAGCAGGCTGCCGCCGAAGCCGCTGCCGCGCCCGCCGAGGAGCCCGCTGCCGAGGAAGCACCCGCCGAGGAAGCCCCTGCCGAGGGCGAGGCCGAGAAGGCCGAGTAGCCTTGGGCCAAGCACCCTTGGACCAAGGCGCGGACCGTCTTCTGGTTGGCGAGATCGGCGCGGCGCAAGGGTGAAGGGCGAGGTTCGTCTTCGCTCCTACACCCAGGACCCGGCCGAGATCGCCGCCTATGGTCCGCTCCAGGACGAGACGGGCGCGAAGCTGATCGAGATCGAGCACGTCCGCGTCACGCCGAAGGCGGTCATCGCCCGCGTCAAAGGGGTGACGACACGCGAGGGCGCGGAGGCGCTGAACGGCACGAAGCTCTACCTCGCCCGCGCGGCGTTGCCCGCGCGCGAGGAGGGCGAGTGGTACGTGGCGGATCTGATCGGCCTCGACGCGGTGGATACGAGCGGCGCCCCGCTTGGCACCGTGGTCGGCGTGCATAATTTCGGCGCGGGCGACCTCGTCGAGGTCGCGCCGGCAAATGGAGGAGAGACTCT
Organism: Methyloceanibacter marginalis; assembly: GCF_001723295.1. Lineage (GTDB taxonomy): Bacteria > Pseudomonadota > Alphaproteobacteria > Rhizobiales > Methyloligellaceae > Methyloceanibacter > Methyloceanibacter marginalis. The sequence continues at coordinate 18,332 of NZ_LPWD01000412.1, read as the reverse complement.
CCTCGTGCCCTTTACCGAAGCGGCGGTACCCGAGGTGGATATCGAGAATGGGCGGCTGGTGCTGGTGCCGCCCGAGGAACTAGACGAAGACTGACGTCATCGAGCGGGGACGCATGACGCCATAGAGGTCTGCCATGACCATCCGCTTCTTTTCCAAGTCCGACCGTTACCGCGAGTTCTCAAACTTCGCGAATTACCCGGTTCTGATCGACGGCCATGTCTGGCCGACGACCGAGCACTATTACCAGGCGCAGAAGTTCGAGGACCCGGCGCGGCAAGAGGACATCCGCCAGTTGTCCAAGGCGGTGGCGGCAAAGCGCTACGCCCAAAAGTACAGGGCGACGGTCAGGGCCGACTGGGCCGCACGCAAAGACGGCGTGATGGAGCGCGCGCTGCGCGCCAAGTTCACGCAGCACGAAACCTTGCGCGCGCTCTGGTCGGGAGCGGCGACGAGAAGATCGAGGAAGACTCGCCGCACGACTCCTATTGGGGCACGGGCTCCGACGGGAGGGGGCAGAACAAACTCGGCGAGATGCTGATGCGGCTGCGCGCCGATCTGCGAAGCGGGGCGCGCGTGGCTTCGCACGACAACCCACTGTTTGTCTGGCTGGGCCCGCTTCGCCGCTTCGCCGAGTGGGCACCGCCGGCTACCCGCGCAACGTGCGCCGCAGACTCACCATCGTCAACGTCATGGCGCTGATGATCGCGATCTTCTCGGCCGTCTATGTCGGCGTCTTCGCCGCCTTCGGCATCGAGAACTATTGGCCGCTGATCGTGGCGAACCTCGGCCTCGTTGTCGTTGCTCTGCTGGCCCCGCTTGCGCACCGCATCAACGACGTTGCTGCGGCGCTCGTGATCTGTGCAGCGGAATACACCGCACTGTTCTTCTTCGTGCGAGAACTCGGCCACAACTCGGGCATCCAGCTGAACTACATCGTGGTGGCGGCGGTCGCCTTCGCGATTTGCGGCATGGCGCATCTCCGTCTCGTGATCGGCGCGGTGGCGGTCGGACTCGGACTTCACATCGCCGCCTGGTTCCTCTATCCGCCGGACAGCGCGCGCATCGCCGCGGACCCGTTCCTGCTGCACAATCTCTATGTGTCGTCCGCCGCGACGACGTTCTGCATCATCGCGTTGATCGTGGGCTACGCCTTCACCATGGCCGACCGCGCCCGCGCGGAAGCGGACTCGCTGCTCGCGAGCATCCTGCCCGAGCCGATCGCCGAGCGGCTGAAAACGAGGCCGGGCGAACGCGTCGCCGACGCCATACCGAACGCTTCGGTGATGTTCACCGACCTCGTCGGCTTTACCGAGCTGGCCCAGGAGCTCGGCGCGGCGCGCACCGTGGAGATCCTCGACAGGCTGGTGACCAAGTTCGACCGGTTGGCGGCGATCCACGGGGTGGAGAAGATCAAGACCATCGGCGACGGCTACATGGCCGTTGCGGCGTCAGTGCACCCCAGCACGACCATGCGCATCGCCTGGCGCGTCTGGCGCTCGCCTTGCCCGGAGCCGTGGAGGAGCTTTCGGCCACGCACGATTTGGACTTGCGCATCCGCGTCGGGATCGCCAGTGGTCCCGTCATGGCGGGCGTCATCGGTGCCGACAAATTCTCCTACGATGTCTGGGGCGAGACCGTGAATCTAGCCGCGCGACTTGAATCTCATGGTCTTCCCGGTGAGATCCAAGTCGCGGGCGACCTCTATCAGGCGCTCCGCGACAGCTATACTTTCGAGCGGCGCGGCCCCATTGCGATCAAGGGCGTCGGGACGATCAAGACCTGGTTCTGAAGGGCGAGAATGCGGCTCAACAGGAGCCATCTCCATGAGCACTCTCCTCGCTTGGCGCGCCACCGTCCTCACCCTCTTCCCCGAGATGTTCCCGGGGCCGCTCGGCTTGAGCCTCGCCGGCAAGGCGCTCCAAGACGGCACGTGGACACTCGAGACGCTCGACATCCGCGACTTCGCCACCGACAGACATCGCTCCGTCGACGACACACCGGCGGGCGGCGGGGCCGGCATGGTCATGCGCGCGGACATCGCCGCCGCGGCCATCGACGCCGGCCGCGCCGATGCGGAGCCCGGAACGCCGGCGATCTATCTCTCGCCGCGCGGAACGCCCCTCACCCAAGCGCGGGCGGTGGAGCTTGCCAAAGGTCCCGGCGTGCTTCTGCTCTGCGGCCGCTTCGAGGGCGTCGACCAGCGCGTGCTTGAGGCGCGGGACATCGAGGAGATCTCCATTGGCGACTACGTGCTGTCCGGCGGAGAATTGGCGGCTCAAGTCCTGATCGATGCCTGCGTGCGGCTGCTGCCGGGCGTGGCCGGCAACGAGGGCTCGCTCACCGAGGAAAGCTTCGCCTCCGGACTCCTGGAGTATCCGCACTATACGAAACCCCGGGAGTGGGAAGGCCGGCCGATCCCAGAGGTGCTCCTGTCAGGCGACCACGAGAAGATCGCCAAGTGGCGCCGCGAGCAGGCGGAGGCCCTCACCAGGCCCGCCGCCCGGATCTGTGGGAAAAGGGCGGAAGATCCAAATCTTGATCGAGGTCAGTGCCGCTGAGGCTCCCGCACCCTATGGAGGGCTAAAGGAGACTGGGCATGAAAGCTCTGGTTCTGGCCGGGATCGTCACCTTTGGCCTGTCGGGAGCAGGCGAAGCGCAAGAGGCCGACGTCGCGGCGGGCAAGGCCTACGCCGAGGAGGTTTGCGCGGCCTGCCATGCCGTTCAGGGGGGCGACCTGGAATCCCCGCTCTTCGAGGCGCCGCCCTTCCAGGACGTGGCCGACACGCCCGGCATGACGGAACTGGCCCTTTCCGTCTGGCTCCAGAGCTCCCACCCGACCATGCCCAATATTGTCCTCGAGCAGGACGACATGCGGAATGTCGTGGCCTATATCCGGAGCCTCAAGGGCGAAGGGTAAGCCTCAACACCGTCATTGCCGGGCTTGACCCGGCAATCCACTCCACTGGCCTCTCCCCGCGCTGAGACCTAACGGGATGGATGCCCGGATCAAGTCCGGGCATGACAGGCCCTTAAAACCCGCCCAAAATCCATCGACAAGAGCGGAAACCTGGGCTAGGAAACCCCCGCAGGTTGTGGGATTTACGCCCACGCCCGGCAATCTCTGGATCAATCAAAAAGAATGGCGTTCGCTTTAGAGGTCCGAAGGGCCCGGCAGGCGCCCGTGAAAGGCATATGTTATGGATATTATCGCTCAGCTCGAAAAAGAGCAGGTCGCCGACCGTCTCAAGAAGCGCAGCGTGCCCGAGTTCGGCCCCGGCGACACCGTCCGTGTCAACGTCCGTGTGGTGGAAGGCGAGCGCTCCCGCGTGCAGGCCTATGAAGGCGTATGCATCGGCCGCGCCGGCGGCGGCATCCACGAGAACTTCACCGTCCGCAAGATTTCCTACGGCGAGGGCGTGGAGCGTGTGTTCCCCATTCATTCGCCGCTGATCGACTCCATCGAGGTGGTGCGCCACGGCGCGTGCGCCGCGCCAAGCTCTATTACCTGCGTGCCGCCGCGGTAAGGCCGCCCGCACTCCCCGAGCGCCAGGACTCGCGCGGCAAGAAGCAGAAGGGCCAGGCCTTCAAAGGCTTCAACAAGCCCAAAGGCGCGCCCGACGATCTCAAGCTGATCGAAGGCGTCACGCCGGACCTCGAGAAGAAGCTGAACAAGCTCGGCATCATCAAGTTCGAGCAGATCGCCAATCTCAGCGACGACGAGATCGCCCAGATCGATGACTTGCTGTCGCTCGGCAATCAAATCGAGACCGACGACTGGACGGGCAAGGCCGTGGCGCTGATGGCCGAGACCACGGCCGACGAGGTCCCCGCCGAGGAAGAAACCGAAGCGGCGCCGGCCGAAGAGGCTACGGCTGAAGGCGAGGCGAAAGCGGAGAAGAAGAAGGACTAAGTCCTTCTTCACGCCCATCCACGATTTCTTTGCCCTGGGTCTCTAGCGTGAGGCGGCGCCGGCCTGCTTGGCAAGCCGGCCTGCAATCGCTATCTGAGCCCTGAGACCACGCGAAACGACGAAAACCGAAAATGGCGAAGCCCCGCACCCTGTACGACAAGATCTGGGACGAGCACCTGGTCCATGAGGCGCCGGACGGCACCTGCCTCATCTATATCGACCGGCATCTCGTCCATGAGGTGACGAGCCCACAGGCCTTCGAGGGTCTGCGCATGGCCGGCCGCAAGGTGCGCGCGCCAGAGAAGACGCTCGCCGTGGTCGATCACAACGTGCCGACCACCGACCGCTCTTTGGGCATCGACGATCCGGAGTCCAAGATTCAGATCGAGGCGCTGGCCAAGAACGCGCTCGACTTCGGCATCGAGTACTATCACGAACGCGACAAGCGTCAGGGCATCGTCCATGTGGTCGGCCCCGAGCAGGGCTTCACGCTGCCCGGCACCACCATCGTCTGCGGCGACAGCCACACCTCGACCCATGGTGCGTTTGGAGCATTGGCGCACGGCATCGGCACGAGCGAGGTCGAGCACGTACTCGCCACCCAGACGCTGATCCAGCAGAAGGCCAAGAACATGCGCGTGCGCGTCGAGGGCAAGTTGCCCGAGAACGTCACCGCGAAGGACATCATCCTCTCCATCATCGGCGAGATCGGCACCGCCGGCGGCACCGGCCACGTCATCGAATATGCCGGCGAGGCGATCGAGGCGCTCTCCGTGGAAGGGCGCATGACGATCTGCAACATGTCGATCGAGGGCGGCGCCCGCGCCGGCCTGATCGCGCCGGACCAGAAAACCTTCGACTACATCAAGGGACGTCCGCGCGCGCCCAAAGGCGGCGTCTACGAGCTCGCGCAGCGTCATTGGGAGACGCTCTATTCCGATCCCGACGCCGTATTCGATTCCGAGATCGTACTCCACGCCGAGAAGCTGCCGCCCATCGTCTCGTGGGGCACGAGCCCTGAGCAGGTCGTCTCCGTGGCCGGCCGCGTGCCGGTCCCCGAGGACATCGCCGATCCAACCAAGCGCAAGGCCGCGATCCGCGCGCTGGACTATATGGGCTTGAAGGGCGGCGAGAAGATCACCGACATCGCGCTCGACCGCATCTTCATCGGCTCCTGTACCAACGGCCGCATCGAGGATTTGCGCGCCGTGGCGAAGATCGTCGAAGGCAAGCGCGTCAACGAGAACCTGAACGCCATGATCGTCCCGGGCTCAGGGCTCGTGAAGGCGCAAGCCGAGGACGAAGGCCTCGATGCCATCTTCAAGGCCGCGGGCTCGGAGTGGCGCGAGCCGGGCTGTTCCATGTGCCTCGCCATGAACCCCGACAAGCTCAGCCCCGGCGAGCGCTGTGCCTCGACCTCGAATCGTAATTTCGAAGGACGCCAAGGGAGGCTCGGGCGGACGCATCTGGTATCGCCGCAAATGGCCGCCGCCGCTGCCATCGCCGGACACTTCGTCGACATCCGCGAGCTGCATTAGAAGCCGGATGACCTCAAACCGCTCCAGCGCGATGACGATCGGCATCGCGGCGACTGTGCTCTGGTTTGGGTTTCTCGCGGTCTATCTCGGTTACAATTTGCGGGACGTCTTCGGTCTCGAACCTGATGCCTTCGGTGATTTTTTAGCAGGCTGGTTTGCGCCGCCGGCCTTTTTCTGGCTGATGATCACTGTCTGGCTGCAAAGAGAAGAATTAGCGGCGCAACGCGAGGAACTCGCGCGCAGCACGAGCGTGCTCGAAGCGCAAGCGAAAGCGAGCCAAGTCGATCTGCTATTCGGAATCGACGAGTTTTATGCGCAACGGCTCTCGTATCATCTCGACCATATTTTGACATCGAGCGGGCTCTACGACAGCGACGCTCAGCGGGACCGCACCTGGGATCTCTTCTCTCGCGGCAACCGCTTGATCATCGCCAGGCATCTTCTCAACATGCTGAAACAACCTGGCGAAGAGGCCGAGGCCAGAGAAGCGCTGCAAACGACATTGGCGGAAGGAGGCTTGAAGGCGAACAATCTCTCGCATTCTTTGGCCACCTATGCGCGGCTTGTCGAGGACTACAAGCGTAAGATTGCCGCCCTGGGTGAGCAACCCGAAGAGACGGGCTTCAGCGAGTTTGTCGACATCGCCGATCAGCTTGGGGCCATGCAAGCCGAAAAATAGCCGGTCCGGGACTTTCGGGCCGCTTCCTTGGCATCCTCGAATTCCTCAAGACCCGTTCGCATCGAGTGTAAAAAAATGAGCGCTTTGGTTCAGAAGAAGTTCGGTGAGGCGGCCGCGGACTATGCGGCCTCCGCCGTGCATGCCACTGGGCCCTCGCTCGCACGGCTGACCGAACTGGTCGAGACGAAGCGACCTGGCGGCATCTCGACATCGCCACCGGCGCCGGCCACACCGCGCTCGCCTTCGCGCCGAAAGTCGCCAAGGTCACCGCCAGCGACATCACGCCGGAGATGCTGCAGCAGGCGCGCAAGCTTGCGAAAGAGCGCGGACTCGGAAACGTGGTCACCGCGCAAGCACAGGCCGGCGACCTGCCCTTCCCCGACACCAGCTATCACCTGGTCACCTGCCGGCTCGCCGCGCATCATTTTCCCGATCCGAGGCGTTCGTGCGCGAGGCGGCCCGCGTGCTGATCCCCGGCGGCACCTTCGCCCTGGTCGACAACGTCTCGCCCTCCGACGAGGACCTTGCCGCCCGCTACAACGCGTTCGAGAAGCTGCGCGACCCAAGTCACGGACGCTGCCTCGCACTTGCCGAGTGGTGCGAGCTGATCGGCGATGCCGGTCTCACCCTTGTCTCCTCGGAGGTGATGGATCAGGACATTCCCTTCGGCCCTGGGTCGAGCGTATGCGCTGCATTACCGCGACCGTCGCGCGCCTGAAAGAAATGGTCGCAAGCGATCCGTTGCAGGGCTTCCTGCGCCCCCGCGAGACCGAGGACGGGTTCACCTTCACCTTGCGCGAGGCGATCGTGCTTGCGCGGAAACCCGGCTAGTCTTGCCGCGCCGCGCGGTTGCGCTCCGGTTTTTCGGCGGCCTTGTTGTCCTCCGGCGGAAGATAGTTTGGCGCCTGCCATGTGGGGTCCGCGAAGAAGCTCCGCGGCTGCATGCGCGACAGGACGTCTGGCAGGGACTGGCCGGCGCACCAGGCATTCCAGTCGCCGCACGCCGGCCGGCACCAGTTGTTCCAGGCCCCGCAGTCCTTCTTCGCCAGGGCGGGCGTCCCGGCGCCGAGGGCCAGCAGAAGCCCGGCCAGACCCGAAGCGGCGACAAATCCTGAGCGGAGCATCATGGACACACTCTATCATGCTTGCCGGATTTATGGGTTACCACGACCCGTTGGCCGCGCTGCGCCCTTGCCATAAGGTCTGGCACGCCACGGAGAGAGACACATATGACCACCGACTGGAACAAGCACCGTCCGCCGAGCCTCGGCGAGTTCGAACTCATCGCCGGTGAAGTCTATAGGCGGCTGCCGCGCAGCTTTCGCGACATGACGGAGGACGTGCTGATTCGGGTCGAGGACTTCCCCACCGACGAGGTTCTCGACTCGCTCGGCATCGAGTCGCCCTTCGGCCTGCTGGGGCTTTATCAGGCGGTCGATCTCACCCGCCAAAGCGTGCTTGACGTCTCAGCGCTGCCGGAGATGATCTTCCTGTATCGTCGGCCGATTCTCGATTACTGGGCCGAGCATGAGGACAAGCTCGGCGACATTATCGCCCATGTTCTGGTGCACGAGATCGGCCACCATTTCGGCCTGTCCGACGACGACATGGAGCGTATCGAATCCGAAGCCGCGAGCTGACCCGCGACAGTGTGCGGTAATTGCCTAGATACCAATCTCGCTTTAGAGTGTGCCAACGATGCTTAGCGGACGGGTGATTTTTCGTTTGGCGGCGGTCGCCGCGCTTGCGCTTGCAGGCCTCTCCGGCCTGAACGGGACCGCGCGCGCGCAGGAATTCGTCTATCGCGGCGGTTCAGCCGGCGGCCCCACGATCGAGCAATATCTCGAACAGGTGGGCCCTTCCGGCCAGGAAATCCCCCACGGGAGTCTCAAGATCGACGGCATCCGCGTGAATTGCGGCACGCGGCCGACCGTGCTGAACCCGAACTTCGATAGTTGGGGCGGCGCCTTTCCTGGCTTCCTCATTCTCAACACCACGAAGATCGCGGGGCTCTCCACGCAAGTGAAGCTCTACATCTACTCTCACGAGTGCGGCCACCAATTCATCGGCGCCAGTGAGACGAAGGCCGACCTCTTCGCCATCCGGCGGGGCGTGAAATGGGGCTGGCTCGACGCCCAAGGCATGGAGCAGATCTGCACCTTTATCTCTCAGCTGAAGGGGGACGCCGTGCATCCGCCCGGCCCGCAGCGCTGCGAGACGATGCGGACCTATTACCGCCAGCTGGTCAACGGCACCCAGAACGCGAAGTCCGATCGGGGTGTCTTTACGCTCGGCCCGTCGAACTAAAGTTTCTACGTCTTTCTCATGTGTCATTTGCCCGGCTCGACCCGCCTGCGGTCCGAAGCATCGCCTTTGATGGAGCCAACCAATCCTTCGGCGGGGCGAAGGGCCGGGCAATCCAGTAACTCGTGGCGTCGCGGGGCAACTGAGCGCGGTGGTTACTGGATTCCCGCTTTCGCGGGAATGACAAGGGTCCTCAGAAAATCCAGGCGATCATCAGCCAGAAGATCACGAAGAAGATCAGAAAGCCCGCGATGGTGAAGGGCAGCTCGCCGAAAATGGCGTCGCCGCCGGAGACCACGGCCATCACCAGGATCGCCACGAACGACACCGCGAACGAGATCAGCGCCGCGTTCTTGAGCCCGAGCCCGGCCGAGAATGGGTCGGCCTCCCCCATCATCTCGGTGAAGTAGGCGAGCCCGGCGAAGCCCATCACGACGAGCAGGATCAGCGCGACCGCCGCCGCCACGAACAATCGCGTGGCCTCTTTCCGGTCCTGCCGGTCTCCTTCGCCTGCCATGGCTCTTGGCTCCCCGCCTAGTCGTCCAGCCGCATTTCCTGCGCCCGGCTGATCGCCTCGCGCACCTGATGCGGGTCGGGCAGGTCCCTGACCGTGAACTCGGGCTCGTCCCCCGCCGTCTTGATCTCGATTTCGCCGACACCGAGGATGCGGTTGACGAAGCTCTGATTGACCTGCACCGAACGCACGTGCCGCAACGATACGGCCAGCCGCTCCTTGCTCAAGATTCCCTGCTCATAGAGGAGCTCGTGGTCACTGACCGTCAATGCCGTGGCCCGGGTCTTGACGTACCAATAGAGCAGAATGAGCAGGCCGATGCCGAACGCGGCGATCAAGAGCACGAAGAAGATGAACCAGAACGGGTGCGCCCGGAACATCGCCGGATGCGCCTTGTAGATTACCGTGCCCACCATGTTTCTTATCTCCCACCGCCTGGCCCCGGACCTTAAGGCCCACCATGGCCGGAGAAAAGCGCGGATATGTGATGGTGGAAACCGGCCCCGCGAGCCGCTATATGGCTGACGGACAAGAGGTTACCCCATGGAAAAATTCACGACGCTCACGGGCATCGCTGCCTATCTGCCGATGATCAATGTCGATACCGACATGATCATCCCCAAGCAGTACCTGAAGACCATCAAGCGCACCGGGCTGGGCGAAGGCCTGTTCGCCGAGCTGCGCTATGACGAGGCGGGCGAGAAACTGCCCGAATTCGTGCTGCACCAGCCGCCTTACACCGAGGCCAAGATCCTCATCGCCGGCGACAATTTCGGCTGCGGCTCGTCCCGCGAGCACGCACCCTGGGCCCTGCTCGATTTCGGCTTCCGCTGCATCGTCGCCCCGTCCTTCGCCGACATTTTCTACAATAACTGTTTCAAGAACGGCATTCTGCCGATCGTGTTGCCGCAGTCGGAGATCGATAAGCTGATCGACGATGCCTCGCGCGGCGACAACGCGCGTCTCACCATCGACCTGGAAGCACAAGAGATCCGCGGGCCTGACGGTGGAGTCATCAAGTTCGACGTCGACCCGCACCGCAAGCGCTGTCTGATCGAGGGGCTCGACGATATCGGGCTGACGTTGGAGAAGGCCGACGCCATCGAAGCCTTCGAGCAGCAGAACGCCGCCAGCCGCCCCTGGGCCTGACCGCGCCTACTCGAACGGGATCGCCTCGCTCTCCTGTTCCGCAAGCGCCTCGCCGCCGCGTATGACCTCGACCTTTGCCGTGTACTTGCCGGCCGGCCAGCCGCCGGCCGGCACGCCGGTCTTGCCCGCCAGAACCAGCACGCCGTCTTCATCGGCATCGAGCTCGCGCACATTGTGCATCAGGGACTCGCCGTCTTTGGTGAGATGGATCTCGATTATGTCGCTTCTGGGCGATGCGCTACTAGCACATACGCGACGCCTGGACTGTTGAAGCGCGGTGGCGCCAGATCGGCCCCGCTCACAAGTTCATCCTCGGTGACGACATGGTCGGTGAGCCCCAGCGCCACGACCGTGGTGTCCTGGGCAGAGACGCTCCCGGCGGCTCCGACCAGCAGAAAGGCGGCAAACAGCACCCTTGTCAGCATGTCTCACTCCCGTTACCCAAGCTCCGCCGGTTGCTTCCGGCCTATCGGGACGATGCTTTAGCACAAGGCGGACGCGGATTCATGGCTTCCTACAAACTCTTACTTCTTCCCGGCGACGGCATCGGCCCCGAGGTCATGGGCGAGGTGACGCGCCTGATCGACTGGGTGAATACGTCCGGCCTTGCCACGATCGAAACCGAGACGGACCTGGTCGGCGGCTGCGCCTACGATGCCCATGGCGAGTCGGTCTCCGACGCCACCATGAAGATCGCGCTCGAAGCCGACGCGGTGATGCTGGGCGCCGTGGGCGGACCCAAATGGGACGGCGTCCCCTACGACAAGCGCCCCGAGGCCGGGCTGCTCCGCTTGCGCAAGGACCTCGAGCTTTTCGCCAATCTCCGTCCCGCCATCTGCTACCCGGCCCTGGCCGATGCATCATCCTTGAAGCGGGAACTGGTCGACGGTCTCGATATCATGATCGTGCGCGAGCTGACCGGCGGCGTCTATTTTGGCGAGCCCAAGGAGATCACCGATCTTGGGAACGGTCAGAAGCGCGCGGTCGATACGCAGGTCTACGAGACCTACGAGATCGTACGCATCGCTGCCGTCGCCTTCGAGCTGGCGCGCAAGCGCGGCAATCTCGTCCACTCCGCCGAGAAGCGCAACGTCATGAAGACGGGCGTGCTCTGGAACGAGGTGGTGACTCAGGTCCACAAGGACCGCTATTCCGACGTCAAGCTCGAGCACATCCTTGCCGACAACTGTGCCATGCAGCTCGTGCGCGCGCCGAAGCAGTTCGACGTCATCGTCACCGACAATCTGTTCGGCGACGTGCTGTCCGATGAGGCCGCCATGGCCACGGGATCGCTTGGCATGTTGCCGTCCGCCTCGCTCGGAGCCGAGGACGAGCGCGGCCGCCGCAAGGCGCTCTACGAGCCGGTGCACGGCTCCGCTCCGGATATTGCCGGCAAGGGCGCGGCCAACCCCATCGCCACGATCGCCAGCTTCGCCATGGCTTTGCGCTATTCCTTCGATCTTGGCGAGGCGGCGGACAGAATCGAGAAAGCCATCGCAGATGTGCTCGATCAGGGCCTGCGGACCGGCGACATCAAGCAGGACGGCTGCAAGACCGTGGGCACGCGCGAGATGGGCGACGCCATTATTGCGTCGCTAAAGAGTGCAACCTAGGCGCCCATGACACAGCGATTCGCCCTTGTTGCGGTTGCGCTGCTCCTCTTGGGAACGAGCGTGCCAGACCTCGCCGCCGAGGATCTCGGCCCGCAGGTTACCTCCAAGCGCAAGCCGACGCCCGAGGAGCAGGCCCAGAAGCAGGCCCGCGAGGCGTGCAAGATCGAGATTTGCGACATCGTCGAGACCCGGGAGGCGCAAGGGTCTGACATCACCTGCGATATCGGCTGGACATGGCGCGCCGAAGAGATCGTCGATGCGCTGGGCGGCCGCGTCGATTGGGTCTGGGGTAAAGCGGCGTGCCAATCGACCGTGCGTCTGGAGCGTGCGCCCCTCGCCAATGCCATGAGCGCGCCGAGCGCCTCGATCACGACAGACATGCACAAGGTGCGCTGCGCCATTCAGCAGGACGGCAAACCTTATGTCATCGAAGTCGAGCTTGCGCCTCGCGTGACGTTCAAGAACGGCAAGGCGACCGACGCCAAGGTCAACTGGGGAGAGGTGTCCGCGCCGGCGGCGATCTATCCTCTGCTTTACGCCGCGACGGGTTTGGACAACTCGACCAACGCGCTGGGCCCCGAAGTCGTGCGCCAGGTCAACAAGTTCACCCGCAAGGACTGCGCCGAGGTGAAGGACGAGCTCCCCGGCCGCCGGTTAACTAAGCTGCGACGCGGCCGTCGTATTGCGACCCAACCGTCATATTGCGCGCCTATATGTCCCTCAGTGTGGGGGATGGCCTGCGGCGAGACTATGGACCAAAAAGCGACACATTCCCTGGGCGCCCTAACGCCGGCGCGCACCGAGACACCCGCCGCTGCGCCGAACGGCCGGCGCACGTCCGTTCTTCTTCGCAAGTTTTTGGAGACCCAGACGGCGGATCGCATCAGTCTCGGTGCACTCCGTGACGCACTGGGCGATCGCGGTTTTGGCGTTCTGCTCCTGATCTTCGCGTTGCCGAATCTCGTACCGCTGAATATTCCGCTGCTTTCGGCAGTGCTCGGATTTCCGCTCGTGCTGTTGGGGGCGCAACTCGCTTATGGTCGGCGCCGGCCCTGGTTCCCCGACTGGATCAAGCGGCGCTCCTTCCCGCGCGCGAGCTTCGAGGCCGTCGTTTCGCGCACGCTGCCCGCGTTGGAGCGAGCCGAGCGGCTCTTCAGGCCGCGCTTGACCTGGCTCCTGTCCTGGACCGGCGAGCGCGCCGTCGGCACCCTGGTTCTCTTTCTCGCGCTGATACTCACCTTGCCCATCCCCTTCGCCAACTGGTGCCCGCCTTCGCCATCGCCATTTTCGGGCTCGCCATCGTCGAAAAGGACGGCGTCGGCGTGCTTATCGGCACCGCCATTGCGGCGGCGAGCGTGGTCGTGGCCGGGGCCGTCGTCCTTGGCTTCATCAAGGCGGCGTTGCTGCTGTTCTCAAGCTTTATCGGCTAGCGCGCTGGTGTTTCCGGGGCCTGGGCGCTCCGCAGCGCGCCGCTCACCCGCCAGACCGTGTTGCCGACGTCGTCGGCCACGAGCAGCGCGCCGCCCTTGGCGATCTCGACACCAACGGGACGCCCGCGCGCCTCTTCGTCCTCGTTGAGGAAGCCAGTCAGCACGTCGATCGGCTTGCCTTGGGGCTCGCCGTTCACGAAGGGGACGAACACCACCTTGTAGCCGCTGCGCGGCGCGCGGTTCCATGAACCGCTTGCTCGCCGACAAACGCGCCGCTCGCATAAGCGGGCGGCAGGGTGTTGCCCTCGGCGAAGGTGAGACCAAGCGGGGCCACATGGTTGCCGAGCGCGTAATCCGGCACGATGGCTTCCTTCACCAGCTCCGGCTTCTGCGGCTCCACGCGTGTGTCCACGTAGTGACCCCAGTAGCTGTAGGGCCAGCCGTAAAAGCCGCCCTCCTTCACCGACGTGAGATAGTCGGGGACGAGGTCGCTGCCCAGCTCATCTCGCTCGTTGACCACGGCCCATAGCGTGTCGGTGCCGGGCTGAAAGTCTAGCCCGACCGGATTGCGCAAGCCGGACGCAAAGATAACGGCTCTCTCCCGTCTCGACGTCGATCTCGTGGATGGCCGCGCGCCTTCCTCCACCTCCATGCTGTTCTCGGCAACGTTGCTGTTGGAGCCGACGCCTGAATAGAGATGCTTGCCATCGGGGCTTGCCACGAGGCTCTTGGTCCAATGATGGTTGATCGGTCCGCCCGGCAGGTCGGCGAGCTTTTCGCCCTTCGCGGTGATCTCGGTGGCGCCCTCCTCGTACGGAAAGCGCATCACCGCATCCGTATTGGCTACGTAGAGATCCTCGCCGATCAGCGCCATGCCGAAGGGCGAATTGAGATTTTCGAGAAAGACCGTTTTCGTATCGGCTTGGCCGTCGCCGTCCTCGTCGCGCAGAAGCATGATCCGGTTGGGGCTTGGCACCGCGGCCCCGGCCCTGTCCATCGCCCAGCCCATGACCCACTCTCTAATGCCTTCACGTCCGCCCGATCGCTTTGGCGCGTTCGTCTCCGCGACCAGCACGTCGCCGTTGGGAAGCACATGGAGCCAGCGGGGATGGTCGAGGTTCCTGGCGAAAGCCTTCACCTCGAGCCCTTCGGCCGGCGTGGGCTTTTCGCCATCAGGCCACGACGTCGCCTCGGCGACGTTCACGGTCGGCACGACGCCGTCGCTCGGCTCGGGAATGGTTGGATTTGCGCCCTGGGAGGCTTCCTCCGGCAGATCGGCGGAATCGCAGGCTCCCAGCAGCAATATCAGCACCGCCGCGAGCGGCAGCGCGCATTTGGAAAAACTCGGCATTTTAGGCCTCGGATGATTGTTTCTCCGGATTCAACGCCTCGGGAAGCCATCCGTTTCCCGGCCAATTCGCCGCGCCTTTACTTTGGCGCGGCCTTCCCATAAATCCGCCGCGAGGGTAGCGGAAAACCCGCCGCCAGCAGGAGTTTCGTCCATGGGCTACAAAGTCGCCGTCATCGGCGCCACCGGCAATGTCGGGCGCGAGATGCTCAATATCCTGGCCGAGCGGGAGTTTCCCGCCGACGAGGTGATCCCGCTCGCCTCCAGCCGCTCCATCGGTGTGGAGGTGTCTTACGGCGATGCGCGCCTGAAATGCCGCGATCTTGAGAATTTTGACTTCCACGGTATCGATTTCGCGCTGATGTCCGCGGGCTCCACCATCTCCAAGGAATGGTCGCCCAGGATCGGCTCAACCGGCTGCGTGGTCATCGACAACTCCTCGTGCTGGCGCTACGACGCGGACGTGCCGCTGATCGTGCCGGAGGTGAATGCCGATGCCATCGCGGGCTTCACCAAGAAGAACATCATCGCCAATCCGAACTGCTCCACGGCGCAACTCGTCGTCGTGTTGAAGCCGCTGCACGACGTCGCCAAGATCAAGCGCGTGGTCGTCTCGACCTACCAATCCGTCTCCGGCGCCGGCAAGGAAGCGATGGACGAGCTATGGAACCAGACCAAGGGCATTTTCGTCACCCAGCCGCCCGAGCCTGACAAGTTCACCAAGCAGATCGCCTTCAACGTCATTCCTCATATCGACGTTTTCCTCGACGACGGCTCCACCAAGGAAGAGTGGAAGATGATGGTCGAGACCAAGAAGATCCTCGACCCCAAGATCAAGCTCACGGCGACGTGCGTGCGGGTGCCGGTGTTTGTCGGGCACGCCGAGGCCGTCAACATCGAATTCGAGAGCGAGATGACTGCCAAGGATGCGCGACGCATCTTGCGCGATGCGCCCGGCATACTCGTGGTCGACAAGCGCGAGCCCGGCGGCTACGTGACGCCGGTCGAGTGCGTCGGCGACTACGCCACCTATGTCTCGCGCATTCGCGACGACCAGACGGTCGACAACGCCCTGTCGCTATGGTGCGTGTCGGACAATTTGCGGAAAGGCGCGGCACTGAACACGATCCAGATCGCCGAGACCATCATCGAGCGCAATCTGCTGAAGAAGGCGGCTTAGCGGGGACGCCGCACCATCGGCGTGATTATCGGCGAGTCCCCCGCTTGGATCGTGCCGGTGATTTCGAAGCCGTGCCGCTGGTACAGCGCCACGTTCCGCGGACTCGTCGCTTCGAGATAGGCGGGAACCCGATCGGCGTCGAACATCGCAAGCGCGTGCCGGAGAAGTGCCGACCCGTGACCGCGGCCCTGCTGCGCCGGATCGGTGCCGATCAGCGGCAAGTACCAGTGGGGCTCTTGCGGATGCGCCTCGCCCATCTGTTCGAGCACGTCGAGGACCGCGGCGAGATCGCTGGCCGGCACTGAAGCCTCGATCAACGCCACGAGGGGCCCTTCGTCCGGTTCCACTCCGGGTGGAATCCATAGCGCGGTCGCGGATCCTTCGATGTGATGCGCCGTGCCGTAATCGAACGCGGCGCAACTGAAGGCGCGGGCGAACGCCGGAAAGTGCTCGAGATAGGCAGCGGGGTCCTTGTAGGCCCAACGCGCGGCCGGATCGTTGCTGAACGCAAGCGCGATCAGCGCCACGCATTTATCTGTGTCAGCGCGTGTTGCGGTCTTGACCATGGCAGCGGTCATCTGACGGCGCTCCGTTGGGTCTCAATCGTCTTCAGGCAAAGGCGCAAAGCTATCGGTCTTCTCGTCGAGCGCCAGCACCGTGCCGCTGCCGATATCGAAGTGAAGGCCGTGCAGCGTGAGCAGCCCCTCGGCCTCGCGCTTTTTCAGCGCATCGAACGTGCGCAGGTTCGCGAGCGACTGGCGAATGCCGGCCAGCTCCGAGGCGACCTCCGGACCGAAGGCATCCACCTCGTTGGCCTTCACATTGATGCCGTCGAGCAGCGTCAGCCAGCGCCCGATGAAGCTCGTCTCGTCCGCCTTGCCGGCCAGCTTTTCGCGATAGGCCGCGATGCCGCCGCAATGGGAATGACCGAGCACGATGATGTTCGGCACGTTGAGCACGAGTGCGGCGTATTCCACCGCGGCGCTGGTGCCGTGAAACTTGCCCTCGGGCTCGAACGGCGGAACCAGATTGGCGACATTGCGCATGATGAACAGCACGCCCGGGCCGGCGTCGAAGATCGCGGACACGTCCACACGGGAATCGCAGCAGGCGATGACCATGCCGGTCGGCGATTGGCCTAACGTTGCAAGCTGGCGATACCGACCTTTATCGGGCCCGTGACTGTCCTTGCGAAACCGCCAATATCCGTCGATGAGAGGCTTTGGGAGCATTTTAGATTCCTTCTAACGCGGCGGCACGATTCCAGCCCTTCGCGCGTTTGTCCAGATGGAGTTTGCTCCCCATATTCGATAGGCAAACTCGATCACGCGTTTGGGACTGCCGTCTTGATCAGACAGAGCGTCTGGCGCGTAATGCAACAACTGGCATCTTGAGAGCGCGAAAAGAAATCGCGCCGTCCAGTTCGAGGAAACGTGGTTGAGGCCATGATGCGTGCAACGCAGAGCCTCGAAACCCCCTGTCCGCGACATGCTCCGCACGTCGTCGAATTCCGCTTGTGGGCGCTTGCGGGTCGCCCTGGCGTGTTGAGTCCATGTCGCCCCCGAAAGGAGTGCCGATATGGCGAAAGTTGTTTGTGTTCTCTACGACGATCCGGTGAACGGTTACCCGCCAAAATATGCGCGGGATGACATTCCCAAGATCGATCACTATCCCGACGGCCAGACCGCGCCCACCCCGAGCGCTATCGACTTCAAGCCGGGCGAATTGCTCGGCAGCGTCTCGGGCGAGCTCGGATTGCGCAAATTCCTTGAGGCCAATGGCCACGAGCTTGTGGTGACCGCCGACAAGGACGGCGCGAATTCCGAGTTCGAGAAGCAGTTGGCCGATGCCGATGTGGTCATCTCCCAGCCTTTCTGGCCTGCCTACATGACGAAGGAGCGTTTCGATAAGGCGAAGAACCTGAAGCTCGTCGTCACCGCCGGCATCGGCTCCGACCACACCGACCTGCAAGCAGCCATGGACAAGAACGTCACCGTGGCCGAGGTCACCTTCTGCAACTCGATCAGCGTCGCCGAACATGTGGTGATGATGATCCTGTCGCTGGTGCGGAACTACATCCCGTCCTACCAGTGGGTGATCAAAGGCGGCTGGAACATCGCCGACTGTGTCGAGCGGTCGTACGACTTGGAAGGCATGCACGTGGGTACGGTCGCCGCGGGACGCATCGGCCTTGCCGTTCTGCGGCGGCTCGCGCCCTTCGACGTGAACCTCCACTATTACGACAAGCACCGCCTGCCGAAGGAGGTGGAGCAGGAGCTCAACCTGACCTATCACCCGAACGTCGAGGACATGGTCAAGGTCTGCGACGTGGTGACGATCAACTGCCCGTTGCACCCCGAGACCGAGCATCTGTTCAACGACGAGATGATCGGCAAGATGAAGCGCGGCAGCTATCTCATCAACACCGCCCGCGGCAAGATCGCCGATCGCGATGCGGTGGTGCGTGCGCTCGAAAGCGGTCAGCTCGCCGGTTATGCCGGCGATGTGTGGTTCCCGCAGCCCGCGCCGAAGGATCACCCGTGGCGGACCATGCCCCATCACGGCATGACGCCGCATATCTCCGGCACCTCGCTGTCGGCGCAGACGCGCTATGCGGCGGGCACGCGAGAGATCCTTGAGGACTTCTTCGCCGGTAAGCCGATCCG
>NZ_LPWD01000411.1 GCF_001723295.1 Methyloceanibacter marginalis | reverse complement strand
GAGGAAGTCTTTCAGACCCCCGGGGAAATGAAGCACCGCGGTTTCGGGCGTCTCGGCGTCGTTACCGAGCAGCGCCTTGGCGCAGGACCAGCGGATCTCGACGCCGCGGAACAGATAGGCCTTGGACCGCGCCATGCGGAACAGGCGCGACGGCTTGAAGGCCGCCCCCTTGCCGAAGATTTTGGGATCCGGCTTGAAGCTGATGCGTGTGCCGCGCCGGTTCTTGATGGGTCCGAGGTTTTTGACCGGGCCATCGGGCACGCCGCGCGTATAGCTCTGCCGGTAAAGTTTCTGGCCGCGCGCGACCTCGACCTCGAGCGTCTCGGACAGCGCATTCGCCACCGACACGCCGACGCCGTGCAGGCCGCCGCTGGTCGCGTAGACCTTGGAGTCGAATTTACCGCCCGCGTGCAGCGTGGTCATGATGACTTCGAGCGCGGACTTCTTCTTGAACTTGGGATGCGGATCGACCGGAATGCCGCGGCCGTTGTCGGTCACCGTGAGGGTCCCGTCCGCGTCGAAGTCGACCTCGATACGGCTCGCGTGTCCCTCCACCGCCTCGTCCATGGCGTTGTCCAGCACCTCGGCGAAGAGGTGGTGCATCGCCTTCTCGTCGGTGCCGCCGATATACATGCCCGGACGCCGGCGGACCGGCTCGAGCCCCTCCAGCACCTCGATGTCCGCGGCCGTGTAGGCGTCTTCGCCGGCGCGCGGGCCGTAGGGGCCTTTTTCGCGGGCGTCTTGGCGGTCGCGGGCCTCCTTTTCGGAGCGGCGTCGAACAGATCGTTCGGTGAGGCGGATTTGCGTTTGGTGGCTATGGACGGACTCCTCATGCCGGAAGGCGTGTCGCCCTCGCGAATCCCGAGAGAATCAACGACTTTTGGAACTGCTCGTTAGCTCGCACGGGCTTTGGGCTTTTTCAAGAGCCTGGCGCCATGCCTGTCAGATGATCGCCGCGCGGACGCGTGCCGAGATCCATTCGGAGATGGCGACCGTCACCAGGACGACGATGAAGATGACGGTGACCTCCGCCCAGGCGAGCCGGGCGAGCGACGACTGGAGCTGAAGCCCGATGCCCCGGCGCCGACCAGGCCGAGAATGGTCGATTCCCGGATGTTGATGTCCCAGCGGAACACGGAGATCCCGGCGAAGGCGGGCGCGATCTGGGGCCAGACGGCATAGTCCATGACCTGCCAGCGCGAGGCGCCGGTGGCGGCGACG
>NZ_LPWD01000410.1 GCF_001723295.1 Methyloceanibacter marginalis | reverse complement strand
AGGACGAGACTAGGCTACACCGAGCGGCGCTGGGCCTTGCCGGCTTGCGCGAGCGCGTCCGCCGGTTATATGACCGAGCGGTACGGCGTTCGCGTCCGGCCCCGAGCGCATCGTCGTCACCGCGGGCTCTTCCGCGGGCTTTGTACTCGCCTTCCTCGCCCTTCTCGAACACGGTGACGCCTTCGGCCTGCCGTCGCCCGGCTACCCCTGTTACAGGCAGATCCTCAAGGCGCTCGGCTTGCGGCCGCATCTCATCGAAACCTCGGGGCAGGGGCGCTGGATGCCGACTGCGGTGGACGTCGAGCGGCTCGCCGCGGATGGTGCCGCAGGGTTATTGCTGGCGAGCCCAAACAATCCAACGGGCACCATGACGCGCGGCCCCCGCCTGGCTGAACTCGCGAAAGCCTGCGAGCGGCACAAGCTTTGGCTTATTTCCGATGAGATTTACCACGGTCTCGAATACGACGGGCCGGCCGAGACCGCGCTGCAGCACTCGGACACGGCCATCGTGGTCAACAGTTTCTCGAAATATTTCAGCATGACGGGCTGGCGCATCGGCTGGCTTGTGGTGCCGGAAGCCTGACGCGCACCATCGAGCGGCTGGCGCAGAACCTCTACATCTCGCCGCCCGCCATTTCGCAGATCGCCGCCCTCGGCGCCTTCGATGGTCTGGACGAGCTTGAGGAGATTAAGAGCCGCTATGGACGCAACCGCGCCATGCTGCTCGAAGAGCTGCCGCGGGCCGGGTTCGATTCGATCCTGCCCGCCGACGGCGCCTTCTACCTCTATGCAGATATCAGCCGCTATACGGGCGACAGCGCGGCCTTCGCCAAGAACATGCTCCGGGAAACGGGCGTCGCGGCCACGCCCGGCATCGATTTCGATCCGGACCGGGGCAATTGTTACTTACGCCTTTGCTATGCGGGGGCCGAGCACGACATGCGGGAAGCGGCGCGCCGCATCGCGGCCTGGCTCAAGGTGCAATAGATGGAAAAATGGGAGGTGCTGTGCACCTCCCATTGCTTTGAGCACGAAGCGAAGCGTCCTAGCCGCGCGACCACCAGCCTCTGCGGCGTGGCGCAGGCTCGTCGTTCCCCTCGCTTTCGACATGCGCCTCTGCCCGCGGAGCCGGCTCCTCGCGTGAAGCCGCGACGCTGAACGCGGGCTCCGGCGTGCGGCGGGAAGGTGCGTCCTCCTCGCCGGCGGAGTCGTCTTCGCCGTGGGGCCGGGTCTCACGATCCTTGCTTTTCCCACTGCCGTTCGGGCGCTCTTCCCGGGGGGCGGGCCTATCGTCGCCCGAAGACGCCTCTTCGGCGGCGGGCGCGCTCTCTCTGCTCGTCGTCCGGTGTCGCCTGCTGCTCGCTGCTCGCG
>NZ_LPWD01000409.1 GCF_001723295.1 Methyloceanibacter marginalis | reverse complement strand
CCCGCACCGCCGGGCGCGGTATCGAAAGGCTGACGGACGCCGGGATTGAAGTGACAGACGGCGTGCTCGCGGCAGACGCCGCTTCCGTCACGCTGGGACATCTGATGCGGGTCAGCGAAGGGCGCCCTGCCGTCACCTTGAAACTTGCCGTCGCGCCGACGGACGCATGCCCCAAGGCCACGGCGAACCGGTCTGGATCACGGGGCCGGATGCGCGCACACACGGCCATCTCCTGCGCGCCATGAATGACGCCATCCTGGTCGGCCGGGGCACGATTATGGCCGACAACCCCACGCTGACCTGCCGTCTTCCCGGTATGTCGTGCCGCTCCCCGGTACGTGTTGTGCTCGACCGCGCCTGCGCACCCCGCCCGACGCCCAGCTCTTCGAGGACATCATGGTGCCGGTCTGGCTCTTCTGCGCCGCGGGCGAGACCCACGCCAATGCAGATCGGTTGCATGACCTCGGCGCGGAGATCGTGCCGGTCCCCATAGACGACCACGGCCTTATCGATGTGCAAGACGCGCTGGAGACGCTGGCCCATCGCGGCATCACGCGCGTGCTGATCGAAGGCGGGCCCTCCGTCGCGCGCGCGTTCCTCGATGCGGACCTTGTGGACGAGGCGGTCGTCTATCAGGGAGCGCGCCCGGCGGGCGAGGACGGCCTTAGCCCGTTCGCCGGCGACGGCCTTGATCGGCTCACCGCAAGCGGCCATTTCACTTTCATCGCCTCACGATCCTTCGGACCGGACCGGATGACGTGGTGGCGCCGGATCAGAACATGTTCACTGGCATTATCGGCAGCATAGGAACGCTCATGGCGCGGGATGGGTCACGCTTCGTGATCCACACGCCGTTCAAGCGCAAGAGCCTGGAGGAGGGCGCCTCGCTCGCCTGCGACGGCTGCTGCCTGACGCTCGCTGAAATCGGCAAGGCGAAGGGCAAGGGCGCCGCCGTGACCGTCGACGTCTCCAACGAGACCCGCGCCCACACCACGCTCGGCACGTGGGAAACGGGGCGGAAGATCAACCTGGAGCGCGCACTTGGGCTCGGCGAGGAGCTCGGCGGACACATCGTCACAGGCCATGTGGACGCCCGGGCGAAGATCGTCTCACGCTTTCCCGATGGCGACAGCGTGCGCGTGCTGGTGGAAGCGCCGCCCGAGCTTGCGCAATTCATCGCGCCGAAGGGCTCCGTCGCCCTGAACGGTGTCTCGCTCACGGTTAACGAGGTGGACGGTCAGCGCTTCGGCGTGAACATCATTCCTTACACTTTGACCCATACGACGTGGGGCGACTGCATGCCGGGCGATCTGGTAAACCTTGAAGTCGATCTGCTCGCGCGCTACGTGGCGCGCCTGAGGCAACACGAAGGCCCAATGCCGTGACCGTTATGAGTAAGACATCGA
>NZ_LPWD01000408.1 GCF_001723295.1 Methyloceanibacter marginalis | reverse complement strand
TCTCTGCGAGGCGCACGCGGTCGAGGGCGCGGAAGATATCACCGCGTTCGGCGGCTGGCGCGCCTGGCTCGGCCGTGGCGCGGGCGCGTGACGCGCCGAGAATGAAAAAGGCGATTGGCTTTATCGCCAACCGCCTTTGAAGTGGTGCCGGAAGTCAGGCTAGTTGGACTGCTGACACGCCGGATCGTCGGGATTGTTCTGGCACGGACACCAGGAGCCCTCGGCCTCTTTGCAGTTATTGCCGATGGCCGTCTTCTGCTTTGCTCCGCCGGCCCATTCGGCCTGATCGATGCTGTTGTTGGTGTCCTTGTCCATCATCGTGAAGGTCGGGTTCATCGTCGGATCGCCCACCTTCGATTCGCAGCTGTTCCACTCCACGCGGCTGATGGTGCCGCTGCCGTCGGCGTCGCAAGCTTTGAAACCGTCAGCCCAGCTGGCGGCGACAGCGGGCGTTCCCGAAAGCAGCAGAGCCGAAACGAAAGCGGCCGAAATGAAAGCGGCCCAGTACTTGGTCATTGCGTTCTCTCCCTGGTAGTTAGTGCTACCGATTGATGCCGTCGCCCCTTCCGGGAAACGGTCCTCCCGCCGCATTTTGCGGCCCTACAACGGGGGCCTTCTTTCGGTGCTCAATCAAGGTCAAACCTTCCAAATCCCCGGCAACACATTTTCCGCGCCGGGGATGCCAGAGATCATCGCCCGAGTGCTGCGTTTGGCACCCGGGAAATAGGCCGGACTTTGGGCCTTAGGAGACTGTCAGGGAGCGCTGCTCGCGAGGGCTGTCTATGCCGGACCCATGGCCTCTACCAGCGCGCTGCTGCAGGTTTTCGACTGTCAAAAACGGGAGGAGATTTGGCTGAAAAAGTTGGCTCCCCGGGCCGGACTCGAACCAGCGACCCAGCGGTTAACAGCCGCTTGCTCTACCAACTGAGCTACCGGGGAGCAGAGCGCAGGCTCTTCGTCGAGCTGCGCTGAAGGGGGTGATAGCAAAACGCCGGGCGCCTTTCCAGCGCTTTGCGCCCTCGGGCGGCCGCGAAATTCGCCCGCCTTGCGGCGCCTCCGCCGAACCCCTATGTCGGGCGTCCGGACTCCAGCGTCCGGCCCCCAGGAAACGCGCATGGCCCACAAGGTCCGCCTCTTCAACAGTCACTGGCATCTGCCCAAGTCGAAGCCCTTACGCATCGGCCTCGGCATCGTGCTGATCGGCTGCGGCCTCCTGGGCTTCCTGCCGGTGCTCGGCTTCTGGATGATCCCGCTCGGCTTCCTCGTCCTGTCGGTCGATCTGCCGGCCGTCCGCCGCTGGCGGCGTCAGCTCACCGTGTGGTGGTACCGCAAGAAGGACGACGAGACGGGCCGCGACGTTGACGCTGGGCCGGGGCCGAAGGCAAAGTGATCGCTTGAGCCCTTCGGGGCTTCGGTCGGCGAGGGGGGACAACAATGATCGGCCTAGCCATCGCCGCCCTGAGCGTCGTCCTGCCGCTGCTGCATCTTGCGCTGACCCGCGAACCCCGGACCAAGGCGCGCGTCGTTCGTGTGCTCTTGCTCTACGCGCTCGTGCTCGACGTCGGCGTTTTCGGCTTCGTGTTCGGCTTCATTCCCCATGTCTTCTTTCCCGATCAGGCCGCCAAGATGATTGGCTGGTCGCCGAGCCCGTTCCAATTCGAGGTCGGCGTTCACGACGGCGCCTGGGGCGTGCTGGGATTTCTGTGCATTTGGATCGGCGGCCTGTTCTGGCTCGCCACCGGGCTCGGCTGGTCCCTGTTCATGCTCGGCGCCGCCGCCGGCCACGTCTACCAGACCGTCACCGCGGACAATTACGCGCCGTACAATTTCCTGATGATCTTCGCCGACGGTTTCGTCGCGATCTGGCTGCTGGTGCTGCTCTATCTCCATTTCCGCTGCGGCGGCTTCCAGCGGCGAGGATCGTAAGCGGGCGGGAGAAGCTTCGTG
>NZ_LPWD01000407.1 GCF_001723295.1 Methyloceanibacter marginalis | reverse complement strand
GAGCAGCACGCCGTCATAGCCCCAGCCGCGATTGCCGCCGAACTGCGCCACCGGCAAAAGCTCGATGGCCGTGATGCCGACATCGGCGAGACGATCGAGATCGCGGACGATGCCGTCGAAGGTCCCGTCGAGGGAGAAAGTTCCGGTGTGCAGCTCGTAGAGGATTGCCTCTTCCCAAGGGCGGCCTGTCCATTGGGGCGTGCGCCAGTCATAGCTTCGCGGGTCCACCAGCCGGCTCGGCCCGTGCACGTCGCCGATTTGCGCGCGCGCGGCGGGATCGGGCACGCGCATCCCGTCCGCCAGGACATATTGGTAGCCCCCATCGACGGGGACCGCGTCGGTCGTCACTTCGAACCAGCCGTCCTCCATCTTCGCCATGGGAACGGTGCTGCCGCCTTCGGCGTGGAGCGCGACCATGTTCTGGGCCGGCGCCCAAAGCCTGAAGCGCGCGCCGCCGTCGACAATTTCGGCGCCCCAGGGCAATGCATGCGCGAACCGCGCAGCCATCAGTCGGTCCTTTCGAACAGCAGGAGCCCGCGTCCCGGAATGGTGGTCTTGCCCGTGGCGATCGGCGCATCCGGACGGACCAAGCCGTTGGCCGAGTCGCAAAGGAGCCGCCAGCGCAAGTGACGCTTGCCGAAATACGGAAAGATGAAGTCGATCGGGTCGCGTCCGCGTTGAACAGAAGCAGCAGGATGTTCCCGCCGCCGGCGAAGGACGCGCCGATGCATTTGGCCACCGGGTCTTTCCAGTGTTCGGCCTGCTTCTCCTCGCCGTCGGGCTTGAACCAGGCAATGCTCTTGATGAGCGGCGCCACCGGCTCGCCATGCAGAAAGTGCTTGGTGCGCAAGAGCGGTATCTGCGCCCGCAAGCTCACGACCCCTCGTACGAACTCGTGAAAAGCGCGGTCGCGGTCGCTCACATTCCGCCAGTCGACCCAAGAGACCTCGTTGTCCTGGCAAAAGGCGTTGTTGTTGCCGCCTTGGGTGCGGCCGATCTCATCGCCCATTTGCAGCATGGGCGTACCGTGGCTGAACAACAGGCTCGCCACGAAGGCGCGGCGCACGCGGTCGCGGCGATCGAGGATGACGGGATCGTCGGTCGGTCCCTTGGCGCCCCAATTGTAACTTCGGTTGTCGGAATGGCCGTCCTGGTTGTTCTCTTTGTTCGCCTCGTTGTGCTTCTTGTTGTACGAGACGAGGTCGGTCAGGGTGAAACCGTCATGGGCGGTGATGAAGTTGACGCTCGCCCACGGTTTGCGGCCGCGGTGGTCGTAGATTTCTGCCGAACCCGATATGCGGCGCCCAAGCGCCGGAAGCATTCCCATGTCGCCCTTCCAATAAGAGCGTAACCCGTCGCGCCAAAGGTCGTTCCATTCCGCCCAGCCCGGCGGAAAGCCGCCGACTTGGTAGCCGCTTTCGCCAAGGTCCCATGGTTCGGCGATGAGCTTCGCCTGGCTCAAGACGGGGTCTTGGCCGATCGCGTCCAGGAAGGACGCGCTCGGATCGAAATCCGTGTTGTCGCGGGCGAGCGCCGAGGCGAGGTCGAAGCGGAAGCCGTCCACGCCGCACTGCTCGACCCAGTAGCGGAGCGAATCCAAGACGAGTTGCAGCACGCGCGGATGACCGACATTGAGCGTGTTCCCGCAGCCCGTGGTGTCGTGATAGTGGCGCTTGTCCTCGGCGAGTTTGTAGTAGGACGCGTTGTCGATGCCGCGGAAGGAAAGCGTTGGGCCAAGCGCGTTGCCTTCCGCCGTGTGGTTGTAGACCACATCGAGGATGACCTCGATGCCGGCCTCGTGCAGGCGGTCGACGGTGTTCCGGAATTCCTCGATGCCCGCGCCGGGCGAGATATAGCGCTGGGCGGGAGCGAAGAAGCCGACACTGTTATAGCCCCAGTAATTGCTGAGGCCTTCCTCCACCAGGTGCCGGTCGTCGACCATGGCGTGCACCGGGAGAAGTTCCAGCGCCGTGACGCCAAGCTTGACGAGATGCTCGATCACCGCCGGCTGGGCGAGGCCGGCGAACGTGCCGCGCAAGGGTTCCGGAACGTCGGGATGGAGCGCCGTCATGCCTTTGACGTGCGCCTCGTAGATGACGGTTTCATGCCAGGGCCGGTCGGGGCGCGAGTGCGCCGGGCGCATCCCGTCGGCGGCGACGACGCATTTCGGCATGAAGCGCGCGCTGTCGGTCTTGCTCTTGATCAGGTCGGTGCGTTTGGCGCCGATCTGATAGCCGAACAGGCAGTCGTCCCAGATGAGCTTCCCGGCATAGGCCTTCGCATAAGGGTCGAGCAGCAGCTTGTTGCGGTTGAAGCGGTGGCCGTCGCGCGGGGCATAGGGCCCATGAACGCGGTAGCCATAGAGCTGCCCCGGCGCCAGCCCGGGCACGTAGCCGTGCCACACCTCATCGGAGTATTCGGGCAGCGTGATACGCTCGGTCTCGGTGCCGCCCTGATCGAATAGACAGAGATCGACGCGCGTGGCGTTGGCGGAGAACAGGGCGAAGTTGACGCCTCGGCCGTCATAGGTCGCGCCAAGCGGCCGTGGGTTTCCGGGACCAAGCTTCGAATCCGTCAATCGTCGTCCTCCGGCGGGCCGTCCAACGGCTCGACCAATTCGAGCGCGGCGCGCAAGGGGATCGGCAGTACGACCGGCCGGTTCACGCCTTCGTACAGAATCTCCTGAAAGAGCTTGTCGGCCAGGAACAGCGGCAACAGCTCGCCGCCGGCAAGATGCGAGCCGCTCGCCGAGTCGTCGCGGGCCATGCCGTAGGCGCGCAAGAAGCGCCGCTCGGCGAGCGAGCGCCAATTGAGGGCGCGGGTTTCGATCTCGTCGAGCTGACTGGCGCCGCGCTGCTTCTGACGATCGACGGCGGTGCGCGCCGCATAGTCGAAGGAGCGTAGCATGGTGGCGATGTCACGCGAGGGCGGCGCTTTCTGCCGGCGCTCGTCCACCGGCTGATCCGGCTCGCCCTCGAAGCCGACGATATAGATGTCGTTCGCCGACACGAGAACCTTGGCGAGATGATAGTCGTTGTGCAGGCGGATCTTGTTGCCGCGCGCATTCGTGGGAACCAGCGTATCGATGCGTTTCAGCATGGCGCTGCGCAAGGTCAGCAACTTGGCGGCAAGCTCCTGCGCCTCCGCGTCGGCGGTGTCGGGCAGCGTCTCGATATAGGCGAAAGCCTGCTCGGCGCGCGCCACGGCCCGGGCGCGCCAGTCTTCGAGGTCCGCGTCCGTGACGGGTTCGGGCGCGAAGTCCGGATCGCTCGGATCGGCATTGGCCAGTGCGCGGTGCAACTCACCGGTCCGCGCGCCGATGGTCTCGACCAAGGAGAGCGAATAGGGCAAGCCGCCATTGCCCTCGCCGGACAACGCTACGTCTTCCAGCTCGCGGTCGAGCGCGTTGACCACGACCGTCCAGCCGTCGCCCTGATTGCGCACATGCTCGAAAGCAACGGCCAAAGCCGTGGGCGTGCCGCCGGCATCCACATATTCGAAGGCGCCGAGATAAGGCGGACTGTTGGTGAAGTCCGTTTTGGACAGGAAGCGGCCCATCTCGATGCCGGGGTCCATGCCGGAGCGCAGCCTGCGGGAAATCTTCAGGTTCACGCGGTCGTCGAGCGTGCGCGTCGTGTGGGCATGCTCTCCGGTCTCCACGCGGCGCACTTCGAGCTCTTCGGAAAGATCGAGTGCGCGCAGGGCGTCGCTTGCGTCGAAGCGGAAGGTGCCCTCGACCGCCGGCAAGGTCTCGTGCTCGCGCATGGCATGCAGCAAGGCCCGGGGAAAGGTTTCGCCGTGCGCGGCGTCGAAGACGAGTCCGGCCCGGGGTCCGCGCCTGATCTTGGCGAGCAAATAGGGCAGCAGCGGGCTGTCGTGCCGCAAGTCTTCCTCGCCCCAGGAGAGCGCGATCGGCAGGAAGTAGCGCTGGGCCGCGCCGTCCTCGAGCATGATCTTCGCGGCAAGCAGCAAGAAGTTCTCGCGGCCGGCTTGCGGCAGCTCGCCGATCCGCTCGGGCGTGGCGGAGGCGATGACGGCGTCCTTGGGACCGAACCAGCGCTGGCGCGCGATATAGGTGGGCAACAGGTCGTGGACGATGCGGTCGATGCGGGCGCTGTCGCCGCGCTGGCTGTCCACGATGTTCCACCCCTCGCTGAGGATGAGGGTCTCGAGCTCGGGGAGAGACTCAGGCGCCAAGTCCGGCAAGGACGGGAGTTGCGCGGGATCGGTGAGGGTGAACCAGTAAAAGCCGTAGGCCGGCAGCGTCAGCAGATAAGGCAGCGTGCCGATGGGCGGGAAGGGAGAGCGCCGGTCAGCTCGACCGGAACGCTGCCCTTCTGGCTCGAAAGATCGAGCTCCACCGCTTGCGCGGAACGCGACAGGTTGAACACGCACAGCATCACGTCGCCTTCGTACTCGCGCAGATAGGCGAGCACCTTGCGGTTGCTCGGGCGCAAGAACGTCATGTTGCCGTTGCCAGAGCTCATG
>NZ_LPWD01000406.1 GCF_001723295.1 Methyloceanibacter marginalis | reverse complement strand
CAGGGCACGCGGCGAAAGCCACGCGGCGGACAGAACGAGAGCCAGAGCGGCGCAAACGGCCCTGCCCTTCGTCAACCCCGCCATATTTCCATCCCCCGCCGCACCCGAGGCTAGCCCCCGATCAGGTGGGGGCCACGCTAGCAGATTCTAAAGAAGCTGCGAATCGGCCCACCCCCTCCCCGGCGGCCTTGAGCACTCCCGCTAAGCCATTCTGTTTGCTAGTCTCCGCCACGAAATTTCCCCGGCAACCCCGTAAGGTCGATTCATGCTGAAACACACGCGCCGCCGCGCGCTTGGCCTCCTCATCGCCGCTTGCGCCGGCGCACGGCTCCTTGGCTCGGGCCAGCGCGCCTTCGCGCAGGACGAAGAGAACGCGGATGAAGACTCCGAAGCGCCGTCCGAGCCCGAATGCTACGAGTCCAAAAAGTTCGGCCCGTGGACGGCCCAGGCGAGCGACGCCAGCGCCGGCGCCAGCCAGCGCGACTCGCCCCGATCGATGCCAAGAGCTGCGATCTCGGGCTCGAGTTCCAGGTCAACACGGATTTCGACGCCAAGATCTTCGTCCAAGGCAGCACAGAGGGCTCGCTGCCCGAGGAGTTCCTCGTCAAGCCGGAGAACCGCCTCATCGCCAAGAATCCGGCCGGGACCGTCATCGTCGACGAAGCGCTGTGCGGCAACTGCACCGACATCTACGACGACCAGGTGAGCATCGTGCTGCCGCTCGCCACCGCGCCGCTCCTGCGCGATGAAAAATCCATGGAGCTCGTGCTGAAACTGTCGGGCAAGGACGACGACTGCAGCTTCAACATCGACTGCGTGACCATGCGCAAGGCGCTTGACTGGGCGGCGGAACGCCGCGACGCCTTGGCCGAGAAGCAAGAGAACAACGAATGCACCTCGCCCGAGGGCTGCTTCATCACCACGGCCTGCTGCGATGTGCTCGGTCTCGACGACGATTGCTTCGAGTTGCGCACGCTGCGCCGCTACCGCGACGACGTACTGGCCAAGCAGCCGGGCGGCGGCGCCCTGATCGCCCGCTACTATGCGTTGGCGCCGGGCATTCTGGCACGGCTTCGTACTGCCCCGGACGATCCGGCCCGGTCCCTGCTCTCCGTCTATGCCCGCTTCGTCCTGCCCGCGGCGCTCGCCGCAAGGCTCGGCCTCAACGCGCTGGCCTACCGTCTCTATGTGCGGATGCTAAATGAGCTCGCGGGCACAGACATAGCAACGGGCGCGAGAGCCGAAGCCCCGCGCCCATTACAGTGACCCTCAACGGGTTTAGCTGGCCGCCGTGCCATCCTCGAACTGAAGCGGTTCGCCGATAGGCTCAAAAGCCCACACCATGGCGTCGCCTGTGGCATTGCAGAGATAAAGATCCCCGGCCTCGCTCTCCACGAAGATCGCGTAACCGGGATCGGCGCCGAGGCCGTCGGGCCGGCTCGAGAGCACCGTGCCGCCATCTTCCAGGGACGCCACGCAGACCTTCTCGGCCACCGCCTGCGGATCATCCTCGAAGCCGCCATTGGAGGCCGGCGTCAGGCCGATCAGCTCGGGCCCGGTGCCTTCCAATAAATCGGCGGTCATCAGCGAGTACGAATAGACGAAGCCCTCGGCGTCGGCATCGCACATCCAGAGCCTGTCCTCGGCATCGCCGATCCAGACCAGGCTAAAGCCGATCCCGCTCCCGTCTCGACGGCGCCCAGCGCTCGACCGGCCGTGACCGGTTGG
>NZ_LPWD01000405.1 GCF_001723295.1 Methyloceanibacter marginalis | reverse complement strand
CGGAGTAGCAGCAGCCCGTGGCCCGCACGGCCCCTGGTCGAAGAGTTGCGCTAGGATCGTCGATCCCGGATCTTCAGGATCGGCGAACGCTTCCGACGCCGTGGCACTACCGTTTTTCTGGTAGAGGCCGCGGTCGTCGGCGATGCGCATCCAGCGATCGCGATCATCTGGCCCTATACAGGCAAGAAGTGTGAGTTGGCGTCCGCTTTCAGTGCTGACGAAGATCGTGCCGGCCTCGGCGCCCGACAATTCGAGGATGTGAGAGAGCACCAGATCGAACGGCTCCGCGGAGTCCGGATCGGCGATCAGCTGCGTCAGCACCTTGTGAAGTAGGTCGATCGCGCCGCGCCCACCGCGCGCGCCCGGATCGTCCAACGGCAAGAGCCCAGCCGGCTTCTCCGCTATGGCGAACTTCATGCCGCCACCGCCAGTCATCTGCGGTACCCTCCCGTCCTCTTAGGTCCGGGATACACAAACCTCATTGTCTTGCCGCTTACCGGCGTCTTTCAGAAGCTTGATCCAGCTATCCGAACCGGCCCAAAGTGGCATCGATTTCAGACAATGACCCGGCTCACTGCCAGTGGATTCAATATCATTGAATGATATTCATGACCAGGAGTTACCGTTTCGACCAGCCCCGAAAGCGCTTTGACTGGCCAATACATGCTTGGGAACAAGACGACCGCCGCGTGGATACTGGAGATCACGATCGAGCCAGGCCGCGAAACACCCAACACCCGCTATGCATCCGGCTCGTCTCCGGCAGTCATGCTCCCGGGATATTTCACCAAGTCGTCCGCGAGAACATAGTAGTCGCCGGCATCGGCGACATAAATATGAGCCACCGTCCGCAGCCCGGTTGGCTCATCGAGTGTGCCTGCGGCGATCGCCACATAGTCGCCGCCGGCCGGTTCCCAGAACAAGCTCGCGCCGCACCGTACGCAGAAGCCCCGCCGCGCCCGTGTCGATGATTGGTGCCACTGCAGGCCGTCACTCGATGTCAGCGAGAAATCGGACAGCGCCGCGCCAGTATACGCCGCGAAATGACCGTGGGTCCGGCGGCATTGCCCGCAATGGCAATTCACCACCTCGCGCAGTTCGCCGCTGACGGCATATTGGACCGCGCCGCATAGGCAGCCGCCGCTGTGATGCTCGCTCATCTTTCGTCACCTTTCTCGCCGGGGCGCCAATGTAGCAATTCGGCCTCAAGACGAAAGCGGGCACGTATAAGCCGTCACGCGACCCGTTCGCGCGGCGTATACGCCCTGACCCGTTCCAGCCAGGCATCGTAAAGCCGGTCCGTGAACTGCTGATGCATGATGGCGCAGCGTTCGGCGAGGCGCTCGCGGATCTGCTCGATGGTCTGAACGCTGTCGGACGCGGGCGCGATGTCATAGCCGTAGAGGCGCAGCCATTCTTCCAGCATCGCGGCCGTCACCTCCGCATGCGCCACCGTGGCGACGCTGTTGCCGAGCGCATAAGCTTGCTCCGGACAGTAGTCGCTGGAGTAGAGCGGCGCGGCGCCGGGCGGCTCGTTCATCTGGCCGTACACGAGCGCGCATTTGGAGCCCTCGACGGAGCCCTCCTTTGGGTCCTTGTTCACGCCGGACTCGATCATCTCGTGATAGAGGTCGTTGCCCTCGCGGGTCCGCTCGCCCACGCCGGCGAACACGGAATAACCGCCGTGCGCTTTGGCGACGTTGTTGATCAGCTCCATGATGAGCACGGTCTGTACCCACGCCGGCGCCGCCGAACAGGCCGATCTTGCCGCCTTTGGCGTAAGGCGCGAGCAG
>NZ_LPWD01000404.1 GCF_001723295.1 Methyloceanibacter marginalis | reverse complement strand
GAAGCAGGCGCAAGGCGAGGTGGAGCTCACCCAGCTCGATCAATCCGCAGAACAGCTCGCGGCCGAGGTCACCAATCTGAACGAGCTGATCGCGCGCCTCGACGTCCAGATCTCCAGGGCCGAGGTGGCACAATACGACGCCGAGATCGCCGCCGAAAAGGCCTTAAGAGCCCGCCTACAGCAGGAGGTCATGGCGACCCCCGCCAATGAGAACGTGATCGAGATCAAGCCGGAATCGACCAAAGTGGCGTTCGCCAGCCCGGATCGGCTGAAACCCGCCATGCCGTTCGAGCAGGCCAAGGGTACGCTCAGGCTGCCGGCCCAAGGGCGCCAAACCCATGGTTTTGGCGAGAACGACGCCACCGGGGCCGCGCTCCAGGGCGTTTCCCTTGAAACCCGCGAAGAAGCGCGGATTACCGCGCCCGCGGACGGCTGGGTGGTCTATTCCGGGCCCTTCCGCTCCTATGGGCAACTCTTGATAATCAATGCTGGCGGGGGCTATCATATTTTGCTTGCGGGAATGAACCGCATTGACGTGAGCCTCGGCCAATTCGTTCTTGCCGGTGAGCCCATCGCCGTGATGGGTAGCTTGGAAGCGTCGGGCGCCAGCAGCGACGAAGATTCACGCCCCGTCCTTTATGTGGAATTCAGGAAGGACGGAAGGCCAATAGACCCCGGCCCATGGTGGGCCGAGGCATCCGGGAAGGTGCAAGGATGATGCGGAGATCCGAATACGCGCTCTGGGCGCTTCTGGTGCTGGCTGTGCTCGCTGCCGGTTCGACGATGGTGAGCTTGGCCCGAAGCCAGTCGGCTTCCGCGGCGAACTCCGAAATTTATAAGCAGCTGGATCTCTTCGGCGAGGTGCTGGAGCGGGTGCGCGCCGACTATGTCGAGGAGCCCGAGGATGCCAAGCTGATCGAATCTGCGATCAATGGCATGCTGACCGCACTTGACCCGCATTCGGCCTATCTCAATCCGAAGCACTTCCGCGACATGCAAGTCCAGACCCGCGGCGAGTTCGGTGGGCTCGGTATCGAGGTCACCATGGAAGACGGCGTGGTCAAGGTCGTGGCACCCATCGAGGACACGCCCGCGGCACGCGCTGGATTGATGAGCGGTGACCTGATCACCCATCTGGACAAGGAGCAGATTCTCGGCCTCACGCTGCAAGAGGCCGTGGAAAAGATGCGGGGGCCGGTCAATTCGCCGATCGGGCTCACGATCGTGCGCAAGGGCGTCGAAGATCCCTTCGAAGTGAAGGTCGTCCGCGACATGATCCACATCAACCCGGTGAAGTACAACGCCGAGGGTGAGGATGTGGGCTATATCCGGGTGACGACATTCAACGAGCAGACCACCGAGAACCTTCAAGCGGCCGTCGACGATCTGAAGAAAAAGCTCGGCCCCAATCTCAAGGGCTATGTCATCGACCTGCGCAACAACCCGGGCGGCCTGCTCGACCAGGCCATCTCGGTGTCGGACGCCTTCCTCGATCAGGGTGCCATCGTGCTGACGCGCGGCCGTAACCTCGAGGAGACGCAGCGCTCGAACGCGCGGCAGGGCGACATCACTGACGGCAAGAAGATCGTGGTCTTGATCAACGGCGGCTCGGCTTCGGCTTCGGAGATCGTCGCCGGTGCACTCCAGGATCACGAGCGCGCGACGGTCGTCGGCACCCGTTCCTTCGGCAAGGGCTCCGTGCAGACGATTATCCCGCTCGGCTCCAATGGCGCCCTGCGGCTCACCACGGCACGCTACTACAC
This sequence comes from Methyloceanibacter marginalis, assembly GCF_001723295.1. Lineage (GTDB taxonomy): Bacteria > Pseudomonadota > Alphaproteobacteria > Rhizobiales > Methyloligellaceae > Methyloceanibacter > Methyloceanibacter marginalis. Next base: position 1,014 of record NZ_LPWD01000404.1, on the reverse strand, counting down.
GCCGTCTGGCCGCTCGATCCAGGCCAAGGGTATCGATCCCGAAATCGTGGTTGAAGAAGAGCTCCCGGAGGAGCTCAAGAAGAAGCAGGAAGTCCAGGGCATGCGCGGCGAGTCCAATCTGCGCGGCCACCTGCGGGGCGAGTTCGAAGATGATGAGGAGGAATCCGGAAGCTCGTCCTACGTGCCTGAGGACAAGGCGAAGGACACGCAGCTCAATTACGCCCTCGATCTGTTGAGAGGCATCAAGTCGGTCGACACGGATTCCAAGAAGAAGGCGGAAGCCAACTGAATCGTCGGCTCTGAACGCGGTGGCCTCGAGGCGGTGGCGCTAGCCCCAGACTACGGCCGGGAAGCGGGGAGGACAATGAAATGAAGGCGCTGGCCGTCGCTGCGGGTATCGTGTTCTGGACGTTGGTGCTCGGCGTCGCCGTGCTCATGTTCTTTCCTGCCGGCGAGGAAGGCGAGCCTGTCGCGGTCCTCCAGGTTGACGGTGCGCCACCCGCACCGGCAGCAGCCCCTGCGGGAGGCCCCGTGGGAGTCGATCTTCCCCCAGGCTTTTCCGTCACGGGCCCCTCCATGGCCCCCAGTGCGCAGCAGCCGCGCCCAGCCGCGCCGACGCTGGCGCCTCCGGGCCAGGGCACGACCATGATGCCCGTCACGCCCAACGCGCCCCCACCGGCGCCGCCAGGGCCTAGCGGGTCACTGGAGACGCCCGAGGGAGGCAGCGGAACCAAGGTGGCCGCCGCCGAACTGACAGCGGGCATCGACCAGACCGGCCTCGGTGCCGCTTGCACCGGTCCCGGTTCCCGCCCTGATCGAAGAATCGCCCTATGGGCCGCTGCCGAAGATCGCCATCGATGGGCGCCGCGCGCCGAGGTTTACTGCTCGCCCGTCCGAAATTTACGCGAACGTGGCGGGAGGGCCGCCGCGGGTCGCGGTGCTGCTCAACGGGCTCGGCGGTGCCCGGCGCGCCAGACGGAGACATCATCAAGGGCCTGCCGCCGCCGATCAGCA
>NZ_LPWD01000403.1 GCF_001723295.1 Methyloceanibacter marginalis | reverse complement strand
GATTTGATGAGCGCCGGGCTTGCGCCTGGAGCGCATCGTCTCGACCGGTCAGGCGACGGCGGAAGGCGATTGGTACGATCAGGCTTGGGACGAGTTCGTGGTCCTCGTGTCGGGCGCGCGCGCTTGCGGATCGAGGGTGAGGACGAGGACCGCGCGCTTGAAGCCGGCGACTGGATCCTGCTCCCGGCGCATTGCCGCCATCGCGTGACCTGGACACAAACGGCACCGCCGGCCGTCTGGCTGGCGATACACTACGAGGATGCGCTCAGCCGCCGCGAAGCAGAAGCAGAATGAACAATGTCAGGGGGGTGAGGATATCCCACCAGAAGATGGGACCTGCATTGTTGATGGCGAAGTTTTTCCGCCGCACCATGTCTACGACGTGGACGGCCGCCGCGCTCCACAGGAAGCCAGCCGCCATGACCGCCATCGCCCAGGCCGCTTCCGGCCCGAGGGCCGACGCGGCCAGGGCGCCAAGGCCGATGCCGAGATTGGCGCCGGCGATCTCCTTCTGAAACGGGCTCGGCGCCCAACCGATGGATTGCGCCACGCGCTCGGAGAAGGCCGCGTGCGACAGCGCCGCCCACAGACTGGGCAGGCCAAGCCCGAGGGACAGCATCCATTGGAGCAGCGGCGACAGCTCAGGACTGCCGAAGGGCTGTTTGACGTCAAGAAATCCAAGGACGAGCGCAGCGGCGTAACAGAGGGCAGGGAAGGCGGAGATGAGAGTCTGCATTTTGGCCCTCCAGCGCTTAGAATCGCGGGGCGAATGATCGCGGATGTGTGCCTTGAAGGCAAGAAAGACGCGCCTGGCACTCTGGGACCGCTCAAAGTTTCGGAAAAGCGCGCGAAGCTCGCGGTCTTTCGGCTAATCGGAGCGAAACCTTTCGCCCCTAGTGTCCGTTCGTTCTGTTGCCACAGCCCTTAGCGAGGAGACTGAGACGATGCAGACGACTTGGCAGCCCCATACGGAGCACGGCGACCTGACGACCAGAAGCGATCTGCCGGAGAGCGTGTTCGCCTTTCCCGAGCAACGCAAGGAGCCGCTGACTGACGCGTCGCATGTACGCAACGCGCTCGCGCGGTTCGACCAAGTGGAAGGCGTCTCCGACGCCGACCGCGATCTGGCCT
>NZ_LPWD01000402.1 GCF_001723295.1 Methyloceanibacter marginalis | reverse complement strand
CCAGCGCATCGAGATTGGTCATGCGCATGAGCACGGTGCCGTCATAGACGGGGGTCGCGCCGAGCCCCGTGACCGCGCCGTCGAACTGGTAGGCTGTGGAGCGGTCGGGATCGCGCAAGGCCGCCTTCAGGCGGAACTGGCCCGTCTGGTCCATGGCCCCGGTGGAGAAGCGAATGGACTGACGGCGGCCTTCGTAACCGTATTCGGCGGAGACCTTGTAGGGACCGGAGAGCGAGGTCGCACTCGCCTCGCCGTCGATGTCGTTGAACACGAATTTCAGCACGCCGTCCTTGACGATCTCGACCGTGCCGCCGCTGACCCGCACGGAGTCGAGCAGCACGTCCTTCGGCGCGAAGGGCACGGGCACGCCCGGGCGGCCCACATCGCCCCAGTTCCCGGTGCCGTCGGCGTTCAGCTCGAGGCGCAGCGTGGGATCGACGATGGTAAGTTGATGCGCTTCGACGGCGCCGGTCAAAAGTGACCCCACGTCGATCTTCGCCTCGAGAGACTTCGCCTCGAGGAACGGCTTCTCCAGGCTGCCGTCCTCGTTCGCCACTCTGATGTCGTCGAATTTCAGCTGCGGCGCGGGCAGCACGATGAGATGGACCTTGCCACCCACCTTGACCTCGCGGCCGAGCAACTTGCTGGCCTGCTCCTCGAAGGCGGGGCGGTAATCGTTCCAGTCGATGAAGAGCGGTGCGGCGAAGAGCGCGCTCAGCACCAGAATCAACAACGCGGTCAGTGTGAGCAGAAGCGAGTTCACCGATATCTCTGCCTAGGGCTCGGTTGCGGGCGCATAATCCCCGCGCAAAGCGACAAGGATGCGAGCCCATTCCGGCGCGCGCGACGCCCCATCATGGTATCGCAAAAATCTTGCCAGGATTGAGGATATTCAACGGATCGAGCGCCTTTTTTATGGCAATCATCACGTCGACGCCTAGTCCGTGTTCCGCCGCCAAATAGCCGATCTTTCCCTGGCCGACCCCGTGCTCGCCGGTGCAGGTGCCCTCGAAGCGCAGGGCCCGTTCCGCAAGGCGGTCGAGGAAGTCCTGAACATTGGCGCGTTCCGTGGCGTCGGCCGGGTCGATGAGGGGCATGACATGGAAATTGCCGTCGCCCACATGGCCGACGATGGGGGCGAGCAGCCCCAATCTCTCGATGTCCCGCTTGGTCTCCGCGACACAGGCCGCGAGCGCCGAAATCGGCACGCAGACATCGGTGGCGATCAGGTCCGCCGCCGGGCCTAAGCCCCGCGCCGCCCAATAGGCGTCATGGCGCGCCTGCCAGAGCCGGTTCCGGTCCTCCTGGCGTTCGGCCCAGTCCAGCTCACCGCCGCCTTCGCCCCCGGCGATCTCGGCGAACATCTCGACCTGCTCGCGGGTGCCGGCCTCGGTGCCATGGAATTCAAGGCACAAAGTCGGCTTCTCAGGCAAAGTGAGGTCGGAATAGGCATTGCAGCCGCGGATTTGCACCTCGTCCAGAAGCTCGATGCGGGCCAGCGGCAACCCCATCTGGAGCGCAGCGATGGTGGCGTTGCAGGGCGCCTTCCAACGTGTCGAAGGTGCAACGCCGGCGAGGATGGTCTCCGGAATGCCGTAGAGCTTCAAGGTCAGCGACGTGATGACCCCGAGCGTGCCTTCGGAGCCGATCAGAAGTCGGGTGAGATCGTAGCCGGCCGCTGATTTCCGCGCCCTGCCCCCGGTGGTGACGATGCGGCCGTCGGCGAGTACTGCGGTCAGGCCCAGCACCAGATCGCGCATGGTGCCGTAACGCACGGCGTTGGTGCCCGACGCGCGTGTCGCAGCCATGCCGCCGAGGCTTGCGTCCGCGCCGGGGTCCACGGGGAAGAACAGTCCCGTGTCGCGCAAATATTCGTTGAGCTGCTTTCGGGTGACGCCGGGCTCGACCGTGCAATCGAGGTCCGGCTCGTGCACGGCGAGGACGCGGTTCATGCGTGAAAGATCGAGCGACAATCCCCCAAGCGGCGCATTCAGATGGCCTTCGAGCGACGTGCCGGTGCCGAACGGGATGACAGGGACGCGTGCCGCGGCGCAGGCCTTGACCGCGTCGGCCACCTCGTCCGTGGTTTCGGCGAACAGCACGGCGTCCGGCGCCTGAACCTTGAGCCAGGTGAGCGTGTTGGCGTGCTGCTCGCGCAGAGCTTGGCTGCGCGACAAGCGGTCGCCGAACCGCGTGGCAAGCGCCGCGAACAAGGCTTCCTTGTCTTCCGCGGCCGGGCGCGCCCCCGCCTCTGCCATGAGGGTGGTCATGGCGCATAGTTTACAATCAGTTTCTAAACAAAATCAGGCAGGTTTTGCCTTGGTTCAGGCGGCCCGCTCAGGCGACGCGCACGACGCCGATCACCGCCGCGTAATGGCAGCTCGCCGCTGACAGGACAAAGCCGTGCCAGATGGCGTTCTGATAGGGCAGCCGGTTCCACAGATGGAACACCACGCCGACCGTGTAGAGCACGCCGCCGACCATGAGCAGGGTCAACACGCCGGCGGGAAGTGCCGCGTGCAACGGCTCCCAGGCGGCAAGGACCGCCCAGCCCTGCACCAGATAGAGCGCCGTGGACAGCCCATCGAGGAAACGCGGGAAGAACAGCTTGATGGCGATGCCGATCGCCGCCATGGACCAGACAACGGCGAGTAGGCCGAGCCCCCAGGCGCGTTCATTTTCAGCAGGACGAAGGGCGTATAGGTGCCGGCAATCATCAGGAAGATCGCGGCGTGATCGAACCGTCGCATGATCTCCTTCACCTTGGGGCGCACCACGAGATGGTAGCCGGCCGAGCAGCCGAACGTCGCCACGAGCGCCAGACCGTAGATGGCAAGACCGGCCACCATGAGCGCGGTCTCGTTACGGATGCCGATGACGAGCAGTACGATGAGCGCAATGACGCTTGCGGCGACACCGATGACGTGGATCGTGCCGTCGGCCAGGCGCTCGCCGAACGTGTACCGCGGAGACAGAGTCAAAACCTCGCTCATTCCTTCTAGCTGGTGACTTTATTCAGCTTAGCAAGGGATGTGGCGGGCGTGAGGCGCACGCCGTCACGCATGCGTCATCGTCCGGCTCCCTTGGGGTGTCCAAGAGATCCGGCGATGACGACATGTCTTAGGAAAGAGGTGGAGTGCTAGTTGCCGCAGGCTACGGCGCCGGCGGTGCACACATACGGCACGACCACGCCCTTCCAGCACTGGGCGTAGGTCTTGGAGGTCACGACATCAGGCTTGAGCAGCATGTCGGATGTGACAACCGGGCGCACAGCCTTCCAGAACGGGTCCGGCGTGACTTTGCGGGGCCGCAGGGTCACGTAGCTCCAGCCGCGCTGACGCTTGACCTGGTTGGCCGTATCGATGGCATTCGCATACGCGGCCCTCGCCGCCGATGCCTTCGACTCGGCGCTATTGGTCGCCTTGATCAATTGGCAACCGGCGCTCGCCGTCTGAAGTCCACCGAGAAACAACACGGCGAAGCCAAGCACCGCCAAGCCTGCCTTGAAAACCCGAAGCATTCCGACCTCCAAATTGTGGTTAATCCTCGGCCAAAACTTCCTTTGCCACTCCGCGCGCAGACCCGCAAGTCTTACGGGAGACAGATGGAGAAACAATTCCGTGACTGTGGCCGATAGGCACGCAGACGCGGCTCAGTCTTCGACCTTACAGGGAGGCCCCTCGGGGCAGGCGCCCGGGCGGTGGCGCGTGAAGTTCTGCATGATGTCGTCGTCGGGGGCGGCCTGATCCGGCGCGTCCGCCTGCTCGCCATTGGCGTGAGGCGGCGCGGGATCGCCGTCGGGGACCACGGGAGCCTCGGTTGCGGGCGCCTCGGTCTCGGTGGCGAGGGCCGCGGCAGGGCCGCCCAATAGGGCAAAGGCAATCAGGGATATAGCGAGGACCGTCTTCATGGCCCTAGTTTCCTTCTGGCTTCTCGGCGCACATTGTCTTGGCGAAGTCGGCGAGGCGCGCAAAGCGCGGGTCGCTCTCGACGGCTTGCGT
>NZ_LPWD01000401.1 GCF_001723295.1 Methyloceanibacter marginalis | reverse complement strand
ACCCGCGGAGACCTGTTAAGGACTTGCGCCACGCGGCGCGTCACCCCCTTCGGGGCCAAGCCCCTCGGGGGCCACTTCATGCCTCGTGCCGCAAGGCAGCGAGAAATTTTGGGCCGCCCGCGCTCGAGTACGCCTCGTGCTCAAGCAGGCCGAAGGCCGGTAGCACATCAAAGGAAGCGCGGTAGCGCAAAAAAAGGCGTCGCGGTGACGGACTCGCGTACCCCAAAAAACCTTCTATGCTGCGCCGCATGTTCCGCCCCTTCCTCGCCGCAGCGCTGGCGCTTCTGCTCGCCGCCGCGCCCGCGCAAGCCCTGGACCTTCCCGAAGGCGCAAGCGGTCTGACGCCGAAACCGCTCGTCACGGCCAAGAACCACATGATTGTCGCCGCGCATCCGCTTGCCGCGGAAGCCGGCCTGGCGATGCTGCGCCAGGGCGGCAGCGCGATCGATGCCGGCATCGCGGCGCAGATGGTGCTGACGCTCGTGGAGCCGCAGTCGTCCGGCATCGGCGGCGGCGCCTTCATGCTTTATTGGGAGCAGGCGGCGGAGACGCTGACGAGCTATGACGGCCGCGAGACCGCGCCCTCCGCTGTGACGCCCGAGCTTTTTCTCGATGCGGACGGCAACCCGCTGTCGCGGCCCGAGGCCATGCATAGCGGCTTGTCGGTCGGCGTGCCTGGCGTACTCGCCGCCCTCAAACTGGTGCACGATGAATACGGCAAGTTGCCTTGGGCGGAACTGTTCCAGCCCGCGATCGCGCTCGCCCGGGATGGATTTTCCGTCTCGCCCCGCCTCGCCAAGATGCTCGCGGGGAGCGATCCGGAAAGCTTCGCCCCGTCCGCCCGCGCCTATTTCTTCGATCAGGACGGCGCGCCACGGCCGGAAGGCTACACGCTCAAAAATCCAGAGCTTGCCGAGACGTTCGACATCATTGCCCGCGAAGGTCCGGATGCCTTCTATAAGGGCGCCATCGCCGCCGATATCGCGAGCGCCGTGCAGAACGATCCGCGCAAGCCTGGCGCGCTGTCGGCCGGCGACCTCGCGGCCTACACGGCCGAGCCTCGCATGCCGGTTTGCATGCCCTATCGCGGGCGCAGCGTTTGCGGTGCGGGACCGCCGTCATCGGGCGGCGTCGCGATCGGCCAGGTGCTCGGCATCTTGGAGCCCTTCGATCTCGGTCCGGCTCCCTTCACGCCGGAGGCCGCCCACCTGATCGCCGAGGCCGAACGCCTCGCTTACGCCGATCGCGGGCGCTATCTCGCCGATCCCGGTTTCGTCGCCGTGCCCCTAGATGGCTTGCTCGACGCGAACTATCTCGCCGAGCGCCGCAAGCTGATCGACCCCGAACGCGCGCAAGAGACGGTCACCGCCGGGACGCCGCCTGTCATCCCGCTCAGCGCCTTCGGCCGCGATCGCACCAAGGAGCGCGGCGGCACCAGCCACGTCTCCGTGGTGGACGATGCGGGCGACGCCTTCTCGCTGACCACCAGCATCGAAACGTCCTTCGGCGCGCGGACCATGGTGCGCGGCTTCCTACTCAACAACCAGCTCACGGATTTCTCTTTCCTGCCGGAGGATGCCGCGGGCCGCCCCATTGCCAACCACGTCGAGCCGGGAAAAAGGCCGCGCAGCTCCATGGACCCGACCATGATCTTCGGCGCGGACGGCGATTTGGACTACGTGCTGGGTTCGCCCGGCGGCCCCGGCATCATCATGTTCAACCTGAAGACCATCTTCGCGCTGTTGGACTGGCAGATGGATGCGGCGCAAGCCGCGGCGCTGCTCAATTTCGGCAGCACGCAGGACGTGGTCCTCATGGAGCCGGAGCCGGCGTGGGACCCGCTGGCCGCGAGCCTCGAAGCCAAGGGTCACAAGGTCCGCCGCATGGACATGACCAGCGGCGAGCACATTATCGCCGTGACGCCGGACGGGCTTGAAGGCGGGGCCGACCCGCGCCGCGAGGGCGTGGCTCTCGGCGATTGAGCGCGAGGGCTGGACAGAAGCCGCCGTCCAGGGCATCCCCTCTAGCGAGGCAACCCATATAAAGATGACAAGTACTCCCCTCAAAATTGCGATCCGCGGCGCCGGCATCACCGGTCTCTGGCAAGCGCTGACTTTGGCGCGCCGCGGCCACCAGGTGATCCTCGCCGAACGCTCGGCCGAGCCCTTCGCCGATGCCTGCAGCCCCTATGCCGGCGCCATGCTCGCGCCACGCTGCGAGGAGGAAAGCGCCGAAGCAATCATCCGCGAGCTCGGCGAGCGCGGTATTGCCCTCTGGAAGGAGGCCTATCCCGGCCTTGTGGCGCAGGGCAGCCTGGTCGTCGCCCCGGCGCGCGACCGCAGCCTGCTCGACCGCTTCGAGCGCATGACCGAGGGCGCCGGCCGTCTCGATGGGGCAGCGCTTGCGGAGCTCGAGCCCGGCCTCGCGCCGCGCTTCGGCACGGCCCTTTATTATGCGGGCGAAGCCACCACCCGAACGCAGCGCTCGCCTTCCTGCTCGGCGAGGTCCAGGCGGCCGGTGTCGCCGTTCAGTTCGGCATGGAGACCATTCCGCAAGGCGCCGGATCTGATCGTCGATTGCCGCGGGCTGGCGGCCAAGGACGGCCTGCCGACCCTGCGCGGTGTGCGTGGTGAGCGCATCGTGGTCCGCGCGCCAGAAATCGATATCCAGCGTCCGGTGCGCCTGCTGCATCCGCGCTTTCCGCTCTATCTCGTGCCCTGGGGGGACGGCCTCTACATGGTCGGCGCCACGGCGATCGAACGGGAAGACGGGGGGCCGGCCACCTTGCGTTCGGCGCTGGAGCTCCTGAGCGCCGCCTATGTGCTCGATCCCGCCTTCGGAGAGGCGGAGATTCTGGCCCTCGGAGCCGGCGTTCGCCCCGCATTCTCCGACAACCGGCCTAGGATTATCCCCTTGAACGGCTATATCTATGTCAACGGCCTCTACCGGCATGGCTTTCTGCTCGCGCCGGTCATGGCCGAGCTAGTCGCCGACTATCTGGAGACCGGCGCCACCAATCCGGAGGTATTCGTTGCAGATCCTGCTCAACGGTGAGCGTTTCGTGACCGAGGCAACAAGCCTCGATGAGCTATGCGCCGCGCTCGGCTTCGCCGATGCCAAGGTGGCCACGGCCGTCAATGGCAGCTTCGTGGCCGCAACGGCGCGCGGCAACACGCAGCTCACCGAGGCTGACGAGGTCGAGATCGTGGCGCCGAGGCAGGGCGGCTGATGCTCGAGCTTTACGGCACACGCTTCACCTCGCGCATGCTGCTCGGCACGGCCGGGTACGCCTCGCCCGATATTCTGCGCCAGGCGGTCGAGGCTTCGGGCGCGGAGATCGTCACTGTTTCTCTTCGCCGGGAGTCGGCGCGCGCCCGCACGGGCCAAGGGTTCTGGGCGCTGATCGAGCAGCTCGGCCGCCGCGTGCTGCCCAACACCGCCGGCTGCCATACGGCGAAGGAGCCAATCGCCACCGCTCAGATGGCGCGGGAGCTCTTTGGCACCAATTGGATCAAGCTCGAAGTCATCGCCAACGACGACACGCTTCAGCCGGACCTGTTCGGACTGGTGGAGGCCGCAGGCGTGCTTTGTGCCGAAGGTTTCGCGGTGCTGCCCTATACGACCGAAGACATGAGCGCCGCGGAACGGTTGATCGCCGCGGGCTGCGAGGTGCTGATGCCGTGGGGCTCGCCCATCGGCTCGGCGCGCGGTCTCGCCAACCGCTCCGCGCTGCAGACGCTCCGCGCTTACTTTCCCGACACGCCGCTCATCGTCGATGCGGGCATCGGCGCCCCCTCCCACGCGGCCGAAGCCATGGAGATGGGCTATGACGGCGTGCTGCTCAACACAGCCGTCGCCAAGGCCGGCGACCCGGTGAAAATGGCGGAAGGTTTCGCGAGCGCGATCAAGGCCGGCCGGCTGGCCTATGAAGCGGGCATGATCGAGCCGCGCGACATGGCCTCGCCCTCGACCCCGCTTGCCGGGACGCCCTTCTTCAAGATCGATCACGCCTCCTGACGTGGTCCATCTCGATCCCTTCTATCCCATCGTGCCAGACACGGAGTGGCTCGCGCGGCTTCTGCCGCTAGGGATCAAGCTGGTCCAGCTTCGCATTAAGGATCAACCCGCCGAGATCGTCCGCGCCGAGATCGCCAAGGCGCTGACGCTGTGCGCCGTGCAGGACTGCCAACTCGTGGTCAACGACTATTGGCGTGAGGCGCTGCACGCGGGCGCCGATTTCGTGCATCTCGGCCAGGAGGACCTTGCGGACGCCGATCTCGCCGCCCTCAAAGCCGCGCGCGTCAGGATCGGCATCAGCACCCATAGCGAGCAAGAACTCGATGTGGCGCTCGCCGCCGGCCCGGATTACGTGGCGCTCGGGCCCATCTACCCGACCTTGCTCAAGAAAATGCCCTGGGCGCCGCAAGGTCTGGCGCGGCTCGCGGCGTGGCGAAAAAAGGTCTCATGCGCCCTCGTCGCCATCGGCGGCATCACCCCGGAGCGGGCGCCTGGCGTGCTGGACGCGGGCGCCGACAGCGTCGCCGTCATCACGGACATCATGACACACCAACATCCTGAACTTCGGACCGGAAATTGGGTCGCTGTCACACAGCCCTGGCGACAGTTATCAACAGGTTCTGCACACGCCTGACAGGCGAGTTTAAGGTTGACCCGACTGCCCCTGAAAGGAATGATCGGCAAACGGGGACAAGGACTGATGCGGGAACAGTGATGAGTTACCGGCTCGATCCGGCCATGCCAGTGAGCGAGGCTTTACGCTCTGTGGCATTGACCGAACTGGAGATCGCTCACACCTCCCTGGCGACTCCGCCTGACCGCCACACCGGCGTGCACAGCGCGCGCAAGTGCTTCAAAAGATTGCGCTCTCTCCTGCTCCTGGCCCGGCCAGGCATGCCTGAGCCGGTGTTCGCCAACCTGACGGCGCGCGTGGCCCGCATCGGCAAGGGGCTTGCTGCCGCCCGCGACGCCCAAGCCCTGCTCGATGCCGTCGACAAGCTGGAGGAAAACACCGAGGCCGATCTTGGTGACGCCCCGATGCAATCCGTGCGCGGCTGGCTACACAAGCGCCGACACGCAGCCGAGCAGAACCTGGAGCAGACCACCGCATCGGAAGCCATGCACATGCTTCTGGAGCTTCGCCCCGGCTTCGCAGGATTGGCCGTCTATCCGGACGATTTCACCCCGCTCGCCAAAGGCCTCGAGCGCTGCTACGCAGCGACGCGGAAGCACTTCAAGGCGGTGTTCGACTCCGACGATGCGGAGGAGATGCATGAGTGGCGCAAGGGCGTCCAGCATCATTGGCGGCAGATGCAACTGCTCACGCCATGCTGGCCCTCGGAGCTTTCCGCCCGCGCCGAGGCTGCGCGCGCCCTGTCGCAATTGCTCGGCGAAGACCATGACATCGCCATGCTGATGCATCTCGTCTCGACGCCGACCATGACCTTCGGCAGCCTTGAGGACACCGCAGCCTTCATGAAGCGCTGCCGCAAACGCCACAAGGCCCTGCGCAAGGAGGCCAAGGTCAAGGGCAAGAGGCTTTTCGTCGAGAAGCCCGGCCCGTTCGCCGACCGCATTCAAGCCTATTGGACCACGGCGGCGGTCGTGCGGACAAGCCGGTCACCCCCCCAAGGCAGAGTAATGTTGTGGCGATCGGCAATGCGCGCACGGGACGCGCGGGCCAAAGCTAGGGCTTAAAGCGTCACTTCCATTCCGTCGTATGACACTTCCCAGCCGGCGCCCTCTACCGTGGCCCGCTCAGGTGAGTCGTCGCGCAGCACCGGGTTGGAATTATTGATGTGGATGAAGATTTTACGCGCGATATTAAGCGGCGCCATCTGCTCGAGCGTCCCTTTCGGGCCCGACATGTTCATGTGGCCGATGCGGTCGCCGGTCTTTTGCATCAGTCCTTGAACGATCATCTCGTCGTTGGTGTAGAGCGTGCCGTCGAAAAACAGGAGCGGCGCGCCATTGAGGCGTTCGCGCAACGGTTCGTCGAGTCCCGAGCAGCCCGGAATGAAGAAAAAGTGCTTTCCGCTCGCGTCCTCGGTGACTTTGAGGCCGACAGTATCGCCCTCTTCCGTTCCGAAGCTGCCGCCCGTGCCCTTCTCTTCGTCCTCGAGATAAAGCGGGATCTTGCCGGGAACCGTGAAGGCCTCGATGGTAAGGCCCACCGGCCCTGAAGGCCCTTCGACCGCGAATGACTCGCCCAACGCCATGGTCTCGCGCTTCACGAGATCGGGGTTCAGCACCTCGAAGATGCTGTTATCGGCAAGCACGTCGAGCACACGCGCGCTGCCATAGACCGTGAGGGGCTGGCTTTCACGCAAACACAGAAGTCCGGCCACCGCATCCACGTCGCCATTGGTCAGCACCACGGCCTTGATCGGGCTGTTGCGGGGCGGACCTTGGCGGTCCGGATGCAACTCCGGCGTCGCGTTGATCTGCTGCCTGATATCGGGTGAGGCATTCAACAGAACCCACTGGCGGCCGTCGGCGCTGACCGCGACGGAGGCCTGGGTGCGTGGCTTGACCGTCGGCAGGCCATGCCGCGCATCGACCGAGTTCTGGCCGTTGCAATTCCACTGGGGCAGACCGCCGCCCGCGCCTGCGCCGATGACTTTGATCAACATGCTAGGGGTCATGGCGTCTGCGCCCCCGCCCCGTCAAGGCAAAATGTCCGGCCTCGATCAGCGGCACGACCTGCGCTACGGCATGACGGCGACGCCCCAGGGCAAGCGTCCGACCGGCACGGACTTCTCGGCCTTCAAGCTTTCGACGTCGATGATGGTCATGTCGTTGGTCAGGCCGTTCGCCACATAAAGCTTACGCCCGTCCGGCGAAAGCTCGAGATGCCATGGACGCTGTCCCACAAGGATGTAATCCTTGACCTCGTAGGTGGCCGCATCGATCACCGCCACGCGGTTCGACGGACCAAGCGCCACGAAAACGAGCTTGCCATCCTTGGAGAAGTCGACCCCGAGTGGCTGAATGAGTTCCGGCGGTACGCCCGGAACGGCGAAGCCGATCTTCTCCAGCACCTCGTGGCTCGCGGCGTCAATCACGGCGACCGTGCCGCCCACCTCCGCGGAAACCCAGACCGTCTTGCCGTCCGGGGAGAACGTGGCTTCCCGCGGCCTCGTGTCGACAAGAACATTCGCCAGCAATTCCAGCGTGTTGTTGTCGATGAAATGGGCCATGCTCGTCGTCTCGGACGTGGCCACCGTGACTTTGGAATCGGGGCTAACGCTCATGCCTTCCGGCTCGAGCCCCACGGAGACCTCGCCGACCGTTTCACCGCTTTTGCGGTCGACCACGGTCACCAGGGCATCGTCTTCGTTGGCGATATAGAGCCGCTCGCCTTTCGGATCGACCGCCAATAGCTCCGGGTCGGGACCGGAGGGAATGCGCCGCGAGACCTCAAGCGTCTCGGTGTCGATGACCGCTATAACCTCATCATCGCCAAGAGCGACGAAAGCCTCTTTGTGATCCGGCGACATGATGATGCCGCGAGGCCGGCGACCGACCTCTATTGTCTTCTTGATTTCGAAAGTGTCCCCATCGACCACGGTGACCGTGTTGTCACGCTCATTGCTGACAAAAATCGTAACGGCGAGGGCCGGCGCGGCAGGAACGGTAAGCAGGTTCGCAAGCAGAACGACGGCTACAAATCTCAGTTTCATGAGGAGGGTCTTTGTCTCAACGGGTTTGACTGGGAAGGGAGCACTTGCTCTCGGGCGCGTCGAACCCGAGCGTGTCGGTCAAATAGTGCGGATGAAGAAAACCGTCTTGCGGCGACATGGAAACGAGCGCCTGCGGACCGATGATGAGGACAGGTTGCCGGAGCTGTCGATTCCACGGGCGGAAGGTCAGCTGCTGCCCCTTGAAGCCGGCAACCTTGAAGTCCTTTGAATTGATGTATTCGCGTAGAACGGAAACGTCCGTCTCCTGCGTGCGCGTCGCCGCCTCGCCGAATACACGCGCCGCAAGCCAGGCCGCATAATCCCGCTCGGTCATGATCCGGCCCGCCGCCTCTTCGAACGCATTTTGGAGCTGCGTCCCCGCATATTGCTCGTAGGCGCGGTGCCACGCGACCGCGACCAGACCTTGCGTCCCCACGACCGGGTCAGGGTCATAGGTACGGAACAAGAGATAGGTTCCAAACGCATCGCCAACATCCGCCGTCCAGACCACGTCATGAGACGCGGCCCCTTGCGTGAGCTCGGGCATCTTGGTCTGGATCTGCTGATGTCCGGAATCCGTCCGGCGATTGCCTGCGTCGAACTCAAACGCTCTCTCCTCGACGATCTTTCCACCGAAGCGCTTCGCCGCCCGCTTCACGGCTTGCGCATAAGCCTTGTCCTTTGCCGTCTTGCCTGTCACGAGGAACCAACGGTTCCACCGTTTCCAGATAAGATATTGCGCCAGAGCGTCGGCGCGCATGGCGTAGCTTGGCAGGATGTGAAAGACATTTTGGCGGCAGTCTTGCTCACGCAAATCGTCCTGGTCGCTGCGGACATTGAGGATGACCGAGTTCGCAGCTTCCGGAAGGTCGGCGATCGCGAGCAGGTCGCTGGGCTCAAGATCGGCGATGATCAAGGCATCGCCGATCTTGAAGATTTCCTGCGCCTTGGCGACCGGATCGCCGTCTTCTGGAACAATTTCCGGTTGAAGCACAAATTCCTGACCAAGAAATTTGCCCGTCGAATTGTTGTCGTGCACACCCAGCTTTGCGCCGGCCAGTCCTTCGTCGGTGAGGATCTTCTCAAGCAGCGAGAGCGGCGGCGGTTCCTTATAGGCTTTGCCGAGATAGTGGATGGTGATGGTCTTAGGCTCGCCACCGGGCGCTAGGTTCTGAGCAGCAACTTGAACCTGCCCAACGGCCACAAAGCAAAGCGCGGCCGCACCGAGCGCCAACAGGACGCGGCGGCTCAAAGCATTCAACGCCATTATTGGCCGACCCCGGGTTGCCCCGGAGCCCTCGTACCGCCTAACGTTTCGAGTAATTCGAGCTGCTGCAGCGCCGCCTTGTTGTTGTTGGCGGCGGCGATTTGAAGGGGCGGTTCTCCCGTCGGGCGACTTGACACCAAAGTTCGCGCCGGCCTGAGCGATCACGCCGATCAGCGGTGGATTGTCGTGAGCAGCCGCAACCATGAGCGGCGTGATCCCCTTGGCGCTCTTAGCGTTCACATCCGCACCCTTCTCAATCAGAAGCTCCGCGATCTCGACGGAGCTTGGCCCTTGGTTGAGCCGCGCCGACCGTTGTTCTACCTCGCGCTGACTGGCGACCAGCATGAGCGGCGTCAATTGCTCGGTACCCGCCGGTCCGTTCGCCGAAGCGCCCACTTCGAGCAGCGCCTTGGCGGCATAGAACTTTCCTTCGGCAAGCGCGATTGAAAGCGGCGTAAAGCCGGGCGGACCGACTTCGAGATCGGCGCCGGCTTCCGCGAGTACTTCGATCGAGGGCACGTGATTGCGAAAGGCGGCATGAGCCAGCGGGGTCCAGCCGTCGCTGTCCCGGCTGTTCACATCGGCACCGCGTTCTATGAGGAAGGTCATCATGTTTGAGTCGCGCTGCCGCGCGGCCCCGTGGAGCGGCGTCAGCCCTTGCAGATTGCGCTTGTTGATGTCGGCGCCCCGCTCCAGAAGGAGATCCACGCGTCCCTGATCGGAAGCAAGGACGGCGTTCGAGAGCTCCTGGGTCAGGTCGGCGCCATCCGCAAGCCAAGTGTCCAACCGCTCCTCGGTCACGATCTGATCGGCGCTCGCCTGCTTTTTGTCGAGTTGGGTCTGGTCGTCCGGGAGCGGCTCTAGGAAGATTTCATGAGCCGCCTGCTGACCGCGCTCGAAGAAGGACCCGTGAGATGGGATGTCACCAGGCACGATGCATTTGCTGCACTGGACGAGCGGCACGCCGTAATCGTCCAGGATCTGCTTGATTTCGTCCTTTGACGCCTCGAGCGCATCTTCCAGCCTGTACTTGAGCACCGCGTTGGTCTTCGGCATGCCGATGGCGAGGCTGAACTCGAGGGGAATCTGATCGTCCATCAGATTCACCGGCTGCAGCGTCAGCGGCGCGTCCCGCACGATCTTGACATAGCCCGCAAACGGCCCCCACACGGCGGCGACATCGAGATCGCCGTCCACCACCTCTTGAACCTGCCGCCACGGCTGCTTCTCCGGCGAAAGGTCCGCATCGTGGCTAATGACATGAATGCTGACATTGTCCCGGACGCCATGCTTGGCTAATGCCAGCCGGATTCCGGAGTGTTGAAACGCTCCTAAGCGTAATGTCTTGAGCCGTGGATCGTCCAAGTCCTCGAAGTGAAGACCGCTGTCGTCGCGATAGGCCAGCACATAGGTGCTGCGGTAGATGGGAATGGTCGTCAGCAGGCTTTCGTAGTCCGCCGGCATGTCGAGGAGAATGTCACACTCGTTGTTCGCGAATGTCTCTCGGGTCAGACCACGCTCAAGATACGGACGCCAGAAATAACTCACGCTTGTGCCCATCGCCCGCCCCAGAACCTCGATGATTTTATTCTGGTAGCCTTCGCGCTTGTCGTTGGAGAGCGGCATGTTGCCCGGGTCGGCACAAACGCGCAGGTTGTGCAGCTTCGTCGTGCGGGCAAGCTTCTTCGCGATGGTTTTCTCGGCGTGGGTCAGTTCGTCGAAGTTTTTCGTGCTGTCGAAAGACAACTTGTCGGCCGCTCCGGCACAAGAAGCCCAAACCGTGATTCCCAGGCAGGCGGCGATCAGCGGCAGAAGACCAGCGGGACGGAAGGTCACGTTACCAAAACTCCTACATCTAACTGGGGCGCCCTCTAAGGCGCATAGGCGGCCCCAAAAAAGGGACCGCCTACACCGATGGTCGGGCGCAGGCCGGACGATTTCCGCACCTGGCGCCCGTGACTAGGGAGAACTAGTCAGAGACCCTGAACGTATAGACGTTGGCACCCTGCGGGATCAGGTTGAGGCCCGCAGCCTTGGCCATCGCCGTGGCACCGATGGCACCGAACTTGTCGTTCAAGTCCAGACCTGCGGTCACCGGCAGGCCGATCCAGCCACCGATGCCGGAATGCACCGACACATACTGCTTGCCGCCCACCTTGTAGGTGATCGGGTTGCCGATGATGCCGGAGCCCAACTTGCGGCTCCACAGGATCTTGCCCGTGTCGCGGTCGACGGCACGGAAGTCGCCATTGAGGCTGCCGTAGAACACCAGACCGCCTGCGGTGACCATGCCCCCGCCCCAATTCGGATAGGGATCTGGGATCTCCCAAGCGGTCTCACCGGTCAAGACATTGAACTTCTTGAACTTGCCGGTGATGCCGGGCTTCTCGGGATACATGTACACGTTGGCGAACACGTAAACCGTGCCCTGCTGCGTGTGCGTGCGCTCTTGCGGCTCGTCTTCCATGCACCAGTTGTTGGTGGGGCAATAGAACATGGTCGGATCGGATGGATCGACAGCGCAAGGCTGCTGGTCCTTACCGCCCATGGCCGAGGGACAAGACGACGTGTTGACGCCAATGTTGAACGGCGAATGCGCCTTGACCTTGATGGGACGGCCGGTCTTGAGATCGACCTTCTCGGCCCAGTCCACGGTCACGAACTTGTTCGCGCGGAGCAGCGTACCGTCGGTGCGATCGAGCACATAGGCAAAACCGTTCCGATCGAAGTGAACAAGCGTCTTACGCTTCTTGCCGTCGATTTCCATGTCCACGAGGATGTTCTCGTTGACGCCGTCATAGTCCCACTGATCGAACGGTGTCATCTGGTAGGCGAACACCACCTCACCCGTGTCGACCTTGCGGCCGAAGATCGTCATCGACCACTTGTTGTCGAACGGGCCGGAGCCGAGCTCTGCATCGTATTCGTTGCACTTCTCGTGGGTATGATCGTCACCCTTGAGGGCGCAGCGCAGGCCGGGGCTCCAGTGACCCGGGTTACCGGTCGAGGCGTAGATCATCTTGAGCTCGGGGTCGTAGCTGAACCACGCCCAAGGTGCGCCGCCACCGATCTTCCACTCGCCTTCAGGATAGGTCTTGATGCCAAGATCCTTGCCGGCGGTCCCAAAATGGGGATTGGCTTTGTTGGATTCCGGCGTCAGGCACACATCCTTGTCGGAACCGGTGGAGTGGCAGGTCCACACCTTCTCACCAGTTTCGATATCGTATGCGTCCAAACGGCCGCGGGCGGCGAACTCGTCACCGCCAAAGCCGGCGATCACCAGATTTTCGGCGATCATGGCCGGGCCCGTGTGCGTCTCGCCATGCTCAGGATAAGCATGCTTGACGGTCCACAGCTCCTTGCCGGTCTTGGCATCGAGCGCGATGACAAAACCATCGAGCGTGTGGAAGACCACCTTGCCCTTGGCATAGTTGAGGCCGCGGTTGACGGTATCGCAGCAGGCGCGCGGAATGGCCGACTCGTCACGGTCGGTCGTCTTCACGTAGTTCCAGATCTGCTTCGGATTGTCCGGATCGCTGAGATCCAAAGCTTGGACCACGTTGCAGAGAGCCATGCTCGGACAGCCGCTGACGAAGAACATCATCGGCTTGCCGCCAACGTCGCTGATAACGATCGGCTGGCCCTCTTGGCCGCGCAGCGAGTTCATCGACTGCGCCCAGATCATCTCCAGCTTGCCGACGTTGTCGGTGTTGATATCTTTCAGCGGGCTGAAGCGCGTAAGAAGATTGTCACGACCAGGCGCAGGCCACTGATTGGGGTCCTGTGCCCTCTTGTCGATCTCGGCCGAAGCGGACTCATCCGCAATGACCGGCCCTGAAGCCAGAAGCAGAGCGGCGAACAGGCCCCCTGCAAGTACTGCACAATTTCGGAACCTCATCGTTTGCTCCTCCCGAAGGATTGCAAGAAATGCCGGCTTGATCGCCTACGGCGTCAACGGCGGATTTTTTGAGAAGGAGCTTCATCGGCGCGGGCGCTGAATTTCTAACGCGCTTCGCGGCACTTATTAGAGGGTATTGCCAGCAGCGATGAACCAACCTCCACGAGGCCCTAATGGGGGAACTCGATGTGTGGGAAGCTATCTGATTGGTTGCTGGAACTGTTACCAAAGCTCAGTGCAAAGCAGTGGCCGCGTGCACGCGGTGCCTAGCAGTGCAAATGGGTGCGGTTGGCTTGCCGTCTTGCCAGGACCTGGTAACACGATTGGCAAACGTCCTTGCCCATGCGCGGATAATAACCGTCTCCTTTGAGACGGATCAGAGCTCGTCGAACGGCTCGCCACGGCGCGGTCGCTCGCCGAATGTACTGCCCAAGCTGGATGGTCCCGGCAGGTATTGAATGGCGATGCGCATGAGTTCCGGTCGAGTGCGTGCGCCGAGCTTGGTCTTAAGCTGCGTGCAGATATTGGCGACGGTCTTGTAGCTCACCTCGAGCTCTTCTGCGATTTCGCCATAGGGTTTCCCTTCGGCCACAAGCGTGAGCGTTTGCAGTTCACGCGGGGTCAAACGCTCCAGCCGGTTGGTTTTCTCCCGCAAGCGGCTGAACACGACGTCCGAGGCGAGATCGTGACTGAGGTAGGAGTCTCCCCCACTGACCTTCTGAAAAGCGCGAACCACCTCCTCGGGCGGTGCATCCTTCAAAACGTAACCGCTCGCACCAAGCTCCAGCGCCCTCCCGACGATCATCGGGTCTCGGTGCATGGTCAGCACCAGCACGGGCGCTCCGTATCGATGCGGCGTAACCGGCGCAAGAACGACAGCCCGCTCAACGCGCCGGCCTGCATCGCAAGATCAACAACGATGACATCGGGTTTT
>NZ_LPWD01000400.1 GCF_001723295.1 Methyloceanibacter marginalis | reverse complement strand
GCTGATGCGCGGCGTTGCCGCGGTGAAGCCCGGCGCCACCACCGGCGATATCGGCCATGCGATCCAGGTCTATGCGGAAGGCGAGCGCTGCAGCGTGGTGCGCGATTTCTGCGGCCATGGCTTGGGTCGCGTGTTCCACGACCGGCCGAATATCCTTCATTACGGAGAGCCCGGCGAAGGCCTGCCGCTCAAGCCCGGCATGCTGTTCACCATCGAGCCGATGATCAATCTCGGCAAGCCGCATGTGAAGATCCTGTCGGACGGCTGGACCGCCGTGACGCGCGACCGCTCCCTGTCGGCGCAGTTCGAGCACACGGTCGGCGTCACCGAGGCGGGATGCGAGGTGTTCACCCTGTCGCCCAAGGGCCTGGATCGTCCGCCCGTAAGCGCTGAGCCTAAAGCGAGCGCCCCCGTGGGTTTCGACGACGCCGCCAAGCCGCATTATCTCGGCCACCGCGAGCGGCTCAGGAAGCGCTTTCGCGACGGCGGCCCAGACGCCCTGCCCGACTACGAGCTTCTGGAACTGGTGCTGTTCCGCGCCATGCCGCGCCGGGACACAAAGCCTTTGGCCAAAGCGATCCTCGCCCGGTTCGGCTCCTTCGCCGAGGCTATGAATGCCCCGGACGATCTCTTGTTGGAGGTGCCGGGTCTCGGCGAAGCGGCAGTGACCGAGATCAAGCTCGTGCGGGCGGCGGCGCTCAGGCTGATGCGCGGCGAGGTGCTGGAGCGGCCGGTGCTCGCCTCCTGGCAGCAAGTGCTCGATTATTGCCGCGCGGCCATGGGCTTCGAGGCTAAGGAGCAGTTCCGCATCCTGTTCCTGGACAAGCGCAACCAGATGATCGCCGACGAGGTGCAGCAGAAAGGCACCGTGATCATACGCCGGTCTATGTGCGGGAGGTGGTGAAGCGGGCGCTGGAGCTCTCGGCCACGGCGATCGTGCTAGTGCACAATCACCCGTCGGGCGACCCGACCCCGTCACGCGCCGACGTGGAGATGACCAAGCAGATCGTCGCCGCGGCGAAGCCTTAGGGGTCGTGGTCCACGACCACATCATCGTGGGCAGGCAGGGGCATGCGAGCTTCAGAGGGCTCGGCCTGATCTAGTCGGATAAGCGAGGGAGCCGCGCCTTAGGCGGGCGGCGGACCGAAGACCAGCACCGCGTTCAAGCCGCCGAAG
>NZ_LPWD01000399.1 GCF_001723295.1 Methyloceanibacter marginalis | reverse complement strand
CGAGCGCGCTCCCGCCGGTCAACGCCTTCTGGTCGGTGACCATGTATGACGGCAAGACCCAGCTCCTCATCGAGAACCCGATCCACCGTTATCTTATTAACTCGCCGATGCTGCCAGAGTTGAAGAAGAACGCCGACGGCTCGCTGACCCTCTACATCCAGAAGGACGAACCCACCGACCCGCTGCAGAAGGCGAACTGGCTGCCGGCACCGGACGGCCCGATCTATCTAGTGATGCGCCTCTACTGGCCTAAGACCGAGGCGCCGTCGATCTTGCCGGCTGGCGAAGGCAGCTGGCAGCCGCCGGCCATGACGCGCGCAGCGCAATAGCCGCTTCGGCGTGGCAATGCGGAGCCCGTCTAGACGACGGGCTCTTCCTCGGGCACCGGTTTCTTGCGCTTGGCGTCGTCCGCCAGCTCTTTGAGCTTGTCCTGCGGCGGCGCCACCAGCCCCGCCGAGATGACGAGCTTGGCGGCGTCGTCGATCGCCATGTCGAGCACGATGACATCCTTGGCCGGCATGAACAGGACGAAGCCCGTCGTGGGGTTCGGCGCGTTCGGCATGAACACGGTCAGGAGCTCGCCGTTGCCGAGCTTGCCCTTCACCTCGTGGGGCGGTTCGCCGGAGACGAAGACGACGGCGTACACACCCCGGCGGGGGAACTCGATCAGCCCCACGCGCTTGAACCCTGTTCCCTGTTTCGAGAACACCGTGGTGAAGATCTGCTTGAGGAGCCGGTAGACGCCGCGCACCACGGGCATGCGATCCAGCATCATCTCGCCGTAGCTCACGATGGTGCGCCCGAACAGATTGGCGGCCAGCGCACCGACCACCATCAAGGCAAAAATGCCGATGATCAGACCGGCGCCCGGAACATTGAACGGCAGGAAATTGTCCGGCAGATAGCGCTGCGGAATGAGCGGTTTGACCCAGCCGTCGACCAGGTTGATGAACCACCACACCACATAGATCGTGATGGCCACGGGCGACGATGATCAGGCCCGTCAGAAAGTAGCCGCGCAGCCGCGCCAGGAAGTGGGAGGATGTCGGCTCCAGCGCGCCGAACAGGCCGAGATCTTCCGCCAGGTTGTGCTCGGTCTCGGGGGCGTCGTTCTTCTTCTTGTCGTCTTCGGTGGTCATGCGATCTCTGAAACGGCGGGAGGGCAAGGGACGCTACGGCAAGGCCGTGTCGCGACGGCGCTTCTTATCACGCCAAGCTTATAGATGTGAGGCATGGCCGAATGCAGGCGCGCTGGCAAGTGCGCTTTCCGCCGCTCACGGACCGTCGGGCGAAACGACGGAACAGTCCGTGCCGCCCCGTTTCAAGGCATTGCAGACCTTGGTGCCTTCGGACTCGCTCGGGAACGGTCCAATCTTGACGCTGTAGAAGGTGCCGAAGCTGCCGATGTTCACCTCTTCGATTCTGGCACCGGCGCTCGCGAGCTGGGAGTTCGATCCTTGCGCCTTTTTCCACAGGCCCTCGGCCTCGGCCTTGGACCGGCTATTTGCGAGTTGCACCGTATAGCCGGCGCTCGGTCGGCTCGCGGCGGGAGCCGGCGCGGGCTCTGAGCTCGTCTGGCGCGAGAACCAGCGCCCGACCGCCGTACCGTCGTCGCTGTCGGCGACCACGCGCTCCGTCTGGGGTATTGTCGGCCCAGCTTGCCGCCGAAGGCGGCGCG
>NZ_LPWD01000398.1 GCF_001723295.1 Methyloceanibacter marginalis | reverse complement strand
CGTCGGCGAAAGAGACGATCGAACTCGCTGCCGTCGCCACTCAGATCCGTGGCGTTGAACACGGGCCGGAAGATCTTCTGCACATCGCGAATATGCTCGCCGATACCGACCTTGGCGCCGGTCTTGAGCTTGATATAGGGCGCGCCGGACAGGTGGTCGGCGTGCGCGTGGGTTTCGAGCACCCAGTCGACAGTTAGGCCGTCCTTCGCCGCCGCCTCGAGAATGACGTCGCAGATCGGGTGGCCGCCTTGCCGCTGGCGTGATCGTAGTCGAGCACCGGATCGACGACCGCGGCGCGCCTCTCTCCGGGTCGGAGACGAGGTAGCTCACCGTATTTGTGGCCTCATCGAAGAAGGCCTGGATATTGGGGGTGTTGGGCATTGGACACTCCTGGTCGAAGGGAATTTCACGATCTCTGTTGACTAATATATTAGCAAGCACTAAATTAGCAAGAGCTAATAGAAAAAGAGGTCTGATCGATGCCCCGCGCTCCTGCCGACTTCGCCACATTCGAGGCCAACGCCGCCATGGTGGCGGGCATCCTGCGCGCCCTCGCCAACGAGCGGCGTCTGATGGTGCTGTGCAAGCTGGTGGAGTGGGGCGAGGCGAGCGTGGGTGCCCTGGCCGAGGCCGCAGGGCTCTCCCAGTCCGCCACATCACAGCACCTCGCCAAGATGCGCGAGGAGGGGCTCGTCGCCTTCCGCCGCGACGGACAGACCCTCTGGTACCGGGTCGCCGAACCCCGCACCGAGCTGCTGCTCGGCTACCTCCAGAAGCTTTATTGCAGCGACTGACGAAGCCAACTCAATAAAAAGAACAGGAGTCACCCCCATGAGCCTTCCCACCATCAGTGCCAAGGACGCCAAGCACCTCATCGATCGAGGTGCGACCTTGATCGATATTCGCGGCGCCGATGAACGCGCACGCGAGCACATTCCGGGGTCACATCATGGCCCGCTGGCGCAACTGACCGATTTTGCCGGTGTCGGAGCGCCCATCATCTTTCACTGCCGTTCCGGCATGCGCACGGCGAGCAACGCCGTCCGCCTCCGCGACTCCGCGCCGTGCGAGGCCTATATGCTCGAAGGCGGTTTGGAAGCCTGGAAGCAGGCAGGCCTTCCCGTCACCACCGACAAGAGCCAACCCATCGAGCTCAGCCGTCAGGTCATGATCGCCGCGGGCACTCTCGTGCTGACCTTCGTGCTGCTCGGGGCCGTCGTCGCGCCCGCCTTTTATCTGCTCGCGGGATTGATCGGCGCGGGGCTCGTCTTCGGAGGCGTGTCAGGCTGGTGCGGCATGGCGAAGCTGCTCGAGATCATGCCCTGGAACCGCTGCGCGGCTGGGGCCTGAGACCCATGCCCCTTGGCGTCGTCCCCATCGCGCTGCTCTTGGGCTCCGGCGCCCTTGTCGGTATCACGCTCGGCCTCGTCGGTGGCGGCGGTTCGGTGCTCGCCGTCCCGCTCCTGGTCTATCTGGTGGGCGTGCCGTCGGCCCATGTCGCCATCGGCACGGCGGCTGTCGCGGTTGCGCTAAACGCCGGTGCCGGGCTCGCAGCCCATGCACGGCTCGGAACCGTGAAATGGCCTTGTGCCATGGTGTTCACCGCGGCCGGTGTCGCCGGCGCGTTTACCGGGGCAAGCCTCGGTAAGCAGCTAGGCGGCTCTGAGCTGCTCGCGCTGTTCGGTCTCCTGATGATCGGCGTCGGCATTTACATGATCGCTGTCGAGCCGAAGCCGACCGGTCACGATGTTCGCCTCACCCAAAAGAGCGCACGCCACCTCTTGCCGCGCCTGATCCTGATCGGCGCTGGGGTAGGGCTCCTTTCCGGCTTCTTCGGCATCGGCGGCGGCTTTCTCATCGTCCCTGGACTCGTCCTGGCGACCGGCATGGCGCTTCAAAACGCCATCGCCACCTCGCTCTTCGCCGTCACGGCCTTCGGCCTCACCACCGCCGCGAGCTATGCCGTTTCCGGCCTCGTGGACTGGCGGCTAGCGGCGCTGGTGATCGTGGGCGGTGTTCTCGGGACCATGTTCGGCACCCGCGTGAACACGCATCTGGCGGGCCACAAGCGGGCACTCGCCGGGACCTTCGCCAGTGTCGTCATCGTTGTCGGGCTCTATATCGTGGCAAGCGGCATTATGAAGCTGATGGAAGTGGGCTAGCCCGAATATTCCGTTCGGCGTGCTTCTAACGACCTGGGAAGGCGTTGGTTTTTGCGAACGCGCAAGGTAGGCTGATCCAAACCGGCCTACGGTTTGGGTGTTGCTGGCGCCCCCCTGCGACATGTGGTAAGGCCAGCCAAACGTGCCTGAAGGCACCGCGTGAGAGAACACGTGGGCATTTGTCCCTCAGGCCAGTCGGGATTTTGAGCTCGAGGAGCAGTTAGCCATGACGGCCAGTGATATTCGGCGCGCCGAAGCGCGCGAAGGCGATTTTTTCACCAAGCACTTGGAAGACGCCGATCCCGAAGTGTGGGATGCGATCGAGAACGAGCACGAGCGTCAGCAGAACGAGATCGAGCTGATCGCCTCGGAGAATATCGTTTCGCGGGCCGTGCTCGACGCGGTGGGAACGCTCCTCACCAACAAATACGCCGAAGGCTATCCGGGGCGCCGCTACTATGGCGGCTGTCAATATGTGGACGTGGTCGAGCAGATCGCCATCGACCGCGCCAAGCGCCTGTTCAACTGCAACTTCGCCAACGTCCAGGTCCACTCGGGCTCGCAGGCCAACCAGTCCGTGTTTCTGGCGCTCATCAAGCCCGGCGACACCGTTCTCGGCATGAGTCTCGCTGCCGGCGGTCACTTGACCCACGGCGCGCCGCCGAACATGTCCGGCAAGTGGTTCAATGCCGTCCAGTATGGCGTGACGAAGGACACGAATGTCATCGACTACGACGAGGTCGAGCGCCTCGCCAAAGAGCACAAGCCCGCGCTCATCATCGCCGGTGGCTCCGCCTATCCGCGGGTCATCGACTTCAAGCGTTTCCGTGAAATCGCCGACGCCGTGGGCGCGTATCTCCTGTCGACATGGCCCACTTCGCCGGTCTTGTCG
>NZ_LPWD01000397.1 GCF_001723295.1 Methyloceanibacter marginalis | reverse complement strand
AACGCGCAACAACAGTCTTCATTTGACACTCCCTTTTGGGTTCAGATCTTACCTAGTGGCCCCGCACCGCATTCCTGTTCACCCGGTGGAACCTGACGCGAAAGCTAACAGCCACCGGTTAGATACAGGTTAAATCGATCCAACACACACGAGGTCTTCAGGGTAAACAAAAGGGAAAGACGGAAACGCAATAATCCAGCAAATTCGCCGATTTTTGCTTCAAGTTTAGCGAAGCTTTATCTTGTCTTTACCGAGCTTTTACCACATCACGACAACAGGGGTTCCGATGGGCACTCTCTGATAGAGGTCGGCCACGTCCTGATTGAACATTCGGATGCAGCCATGGGAGACCTCCTGCCCCACCGTCCAGGGCGCGTCGGTGCCGTGGATCCGGTAGAGCGACTTGCCCAGATACATGGCGCGGACGCTAGCGGGGTTCTGCGGATGGCCGCCGGGAACATAGGCCGGGAGGTCGGGATTCTCGGCGCGCATCTCCGGCGTCGGCGTCCAACTGGGATTCACGCGCTTTTCGCTGACATAGGTCTCCCCCGACCACCGCGCGTCGCCTTTGGGCGCGCCGATCGGGTAGCTGATCGCCTGCCGCTGTGGCAGGACGAGATAGAGCCGGCGCTGACTGAACTGAACGAGGATGGTGCCCGGCGTATAGCCGGGCGGAAACGCCACCAAATGCCGCCCGGTGACGCCTTGGCGCTGGGTGGAGGCGCCGAAATCGAAGAGCCCTGCCGAGGCCTGGCCCGGCGGAAGGGCAAAAAGCATGGCTGCGGCGGCCATGGCGGGGGCCAGGCGCCGCAGATCGAGGATACGCATCACAAAACCCCCGTCTGACTTACACGCTTCCTTGTGGGCTGATTCTGGTTAGCGAAGTGCAAACGGCTGTCCTGGCGCGAGAAAGACGCGCGGGACTCCGGCTTTCCTCCGGCTTTGGAGCGTGCCGCCTTGACTCATCCCCGACTCAAGAGTAAGAACAAAACAGGAACGAGAGTGGAGTGTAGTGATGCGTAACAACGTTCCAGACGGCGATCCCAGTACCCTCGTTCCGCCGTCTGGCGTTGAGAAAAGAGCAGGCGGACCAACGGGTAGGGTCCTGATTGAGCAGCTACGCGCTTCGATCCGTGCGCTTGAGCAGGTTCCCGTGTCTCTGGCCACACCCCCCGCACCGGGCGCGGCCCTTCCCCGTCCCGCCTG
>NZ_LPWD01000396.1 GCF_001723295.1 Methyloceanibacter marginalis | reverse complement strand
CGTCAAGTCAAGATCGGCCTCCCGCTTGTCGGCGAGGACGGATCGAGCACGCCGCCGGGCCATGCCCTCGCAAAGCGTGGCATCGTCGACAACATCCGAGGCTACATGATCTACGGCGACTATCGAGACCCCAATCCCGCCTCCGAGATCATGAAGGCCGTCGCCTCCGGCGAAATCGACGTTGCATTGTCTGGGGACCAATGGCGGGGTATTTCGCCGCGCGCGAGGATGTGCCCTTACGGCTGAAGCTCGTCGAGCCGCGGATCGACGGGCCGCGCTTGCCCATGGTCTTCGACATCTCCATGGGCGTGCGCAAAGAGGACCGCGCGTTGCGCGATGAGGTCGATGCGGCTCTGTCGGACCTCAAGCCGCAGATTGATGAGGTTCTCGACGAGTACAACGTCCCGCGATTGGACGGCTCCGGCCGCGAGATCTCCGCAGCGTCCGCTGAACCAGGTGGAGTTCGTTAGTACCTCATGATCCGGCGTCCGCCGTACAGGACTTTATAAGGGATGTTGCGCGCATTATAATATCGGCGCGTTTCGCGACTGTCAGAGTGACGTCTGAGAAGAAGGCAACTACGTTTTGAACCTGCGCGAGATCGAACGGCACATCATTGTTGGCTCACGATTCTTCACCATCTTGGCTGTCATTGGCTCGCTGGCAGCATCGGTGTTGATGTTCTTCTTGGGAATTTTCAATATCTATGAAGCCTTTCGCTATGGGCTTGCTGATGGGTCAGTTAGCGATGGCGCGCCCTATGGCACGGCTGCGATCATAAGCGTCATCGAGAGTTTAGACCGCTTCTTGATTGGTATTGTCCTTCTATATTTCGCCTATGGCGTCTACTCGCTGTTCATCCATCCTGAAGAGTCTGAGGAAAAGCTGGAATTGCCGGCGTGGCTGCGGGTCCGGCAGATCGGTCAACTCAAGCAAGTCGTGGCCGAACTCATCGTGGTCATTCTGCTCGTGCTGTTCCTTAGAGTTGCACTCCAGTCGTTCGGCGAGCCAAATTTGGACCTCAATTGGACCCAAGTCGCGACTATCCTACTGCTGCCAGTCAGTACCGCACTGTTGGCGCTGGCCTTGCGGCTCGTCGAGCTACACCCCAAACCTACAAGGCGAACCATTGTAAGCACCGACACCGCCGCACAACGCGATCGCAAGCCGGCGGGGAAGAAGTGATCGACCTGCACACGTAAGGACGACGTGGTGCATGGGACATAGCCGACATGCTTAGTGCCCTCGATTTTCCTTCGGGCTTACTGCTGAACGGCCTTAGAAGATGGCGTAGTCAAGGTGTAAACAACGCTGGTTGCGTGCCCCCGCAACCAATCCTTATGTCCACCCCCGTTTCCTTGGAACGGGGGTGTTTGTTTGCAAGGCTGAGGAGGGCTGCCAGTTGGCCTTGAAGCTCGACCGGGAGCTGCCCCATTTTTCGGCATGAGCCGGATCTCTTCAATGAGTTCGCGGATGCCTTCTGCTGCCTCAAGGCGGGTATTTCCTCGTTGAGGGCCTCGGCGAGGCTCATGACCTTTTGGCGGCAGAGCTTTTGACCCAAGCGGAACCAGCGTTCGCGTTGTCCATGCCTATGCAGAAGTGTTACGCCGCACCTCGGAAGGCGTGGCCCCGTAGCGGCGCCGGAACGCGTGATTGAAGTGAGACAGATCGCCGAAGCCGCTGGCATAGGCGCGCTCGCCGCTCTCGGGACCCGCAACCGACTTCGCTACGACATCGTCGAGCGTTATGTTCCTGGATGGATGCGGCCATTTTCTTAGAAGCAGAACGTGCAAGGACTGCTCATGTCTGATTCTCGTAAACCGTCGCGGTTCTCCGGCGCCACCGCCATAAGGTGGCCCGTCTTGAGTCTCGCTGTGTTTGGACTTGTCGTGCTCGGTGCCGCACTCTACCTGCGCTACGAAGTCATCGAGAATACGCCGCTCGGTCTTGCCTGCGAGGCGGGGCGGCAGAGCCTTGTCTGCACGGTGAGGGACGCCGTCATTGTCTTGTTCAACCAGAGCGCCTTCGGGTGGATTGCGCTGATCATGGCCGTGATTCAGTTTTGGCGGCCAAACATCGTCGTGTTTGGCGTTGGGCTTGCAGCGTCGCTTGCTGGACTCGTTTTGTACAACACGAACGCTTCGGCGCTGGCCTTGGCGCTCCTCGTGCTCAGCCTGGCGCGGCTTTCGCCCGGAGCGTCGTCAGCGCCATCACGATAAGCAACATCGCCAACCATGCGGCCTGCCAATTGGCGATACCTTCGTTGACAACGATGAACGCGCTTGAGCCAAAGAGCAGGAGTGCGGCGGCAATCTCAGCCGGGCCGGGCCTAGCGGAACCGTGCACGCGCATGAAGGCAAGTACAAAGAGCGCGACCACGGGAGCAGTCAGCGAAGCCACGGGAAAGTCCTTGTAACGCGGGTCGAAATACGAGGCCGAGCGCGACGTGCAGACTGGCGACGACG
>NZ_LPWD01000395.1 GCF_001723295.1 Methyloceanibacter marginalis | reverse complement strand
AAGCCGAACGTGGCGGCGGCGATCATCACCGGTACGATAGCCAGGCCATCGAGACCGTCGGTCAAGTTCACCGCGTTCCCAGCGCCGACAATGATGAAAGTGCCGAAGATCACGAACATCCACATGCCGAGCGGAATCATAGAGTCCTTGAAGAAGGGAATGGCGAGAGACGTGGAGAACGGTTCCTGCCCGACGGATGCGATGGTGTAGGTGGCGATTAGCGCGGCGACCGTTTCGATGACGATCTTGATCCGCCCGCGAAAGCCGTCCGCCGATTGCCTCGTCACCTTGAGATAATCGTCATAGAGGCCGACCGCGCCATAAACGAGCGTGAGCAACAGCACGACCCACACATACGGGTTGGAGAGATTTCCCCACAGCAGGACCGAGACGGTCAAACCGGAGAGGATCATCAGGCCGCCCATGGTGGGCGTGCCCTGCTTCTGCAGGATATGGCGCTCGGGGCCCTCTTTGCGGATCGGCTGACCCTTGCCCTGGCGCACGCGAAGAGAGCGAATCACGCGGGGGCCGAACAGAAACACGAACAGAAGCGCCGTGAGCACGGCCCCGCCGGTGCGGAAGGTGATGTAGCGAAAGATATTGAGGACGGTGATGTCCGGCGCCAGCTCGGCCAACCAATAGAGCATCGCCTTCCCCCTCCTCCAGCGGCCCCTAGGCCGAAATGCTTTCCGACTCGAATCGGCGCTTCAGCGCTTCGACGAGCGGGGCCATCCGGCTGCCCAAAGACCCCTTGATCATAACGATGTCACCCGGCCGCACCCCTTCGAGAAGCTTGGGCTCAAGCTCCCCGGACGTCTTGGCATAGCCACCCTGCCGCCCAGGTGGCAACGCTTGGAATAATGAGGCCATCAGTTTGCCGCAGGCAAAGACAACATCTACCCCGGCCGCGTCAACGGCTTCTGCAAGCTCCCGGTGGAGCCTCGGCCCCTCGACCCCTAGCTCCAGCATGTCACCAAGGACGGCCACGCGCCGCTTATAGGCGCTGTGTGGGGCAAGACCGAGGGTGGATAGTGCCGCACGCATGGAGGCGGGGTTGGCGTTATAGGATTCATCGATGAGGGCCGCTGGGCCCGCTTTGGTCTGAATCACGAAACGCTGGCCGCGGCCGGCTTGCGGGGTGACCGCCTCCAGCGCCCCGGCTGCCTTAGTAAGATCGGCGCCAGCCAGCTTCACAGCCGCCAGCACGGCGAGCGTGTTCTGAACCAGATGGCGACCCGGCGCGCCGAGCCGGTAGGTGATGCTCTCCCCC
>NZ_LPWD01000394.1 GCF_001723295.1 Methyloceanibacter marginalis | reverse complement strand
CTCGCGCGGCCCGCGCAAAGCCTTCCTGCAACTCCGCGCCGTCCACGATCAGCGCCGAACCGACGCCAAGCTTGTCGAAGCGCGTCTTGAGCTCCTTGGTCTTGCCTTCTTTCAGCTCGCACGAGTCGAGCACGACCAGAGCGTCAGCCTTGGCCTTGGATGACAGCGCGTGCTTCAGCGCCAGGGCCCGAACCTTCTTCGGCAGCTCGATGGCGTGGCTGCGCGGCTTCGGCCCGAACGACTTGCCGCCGCCGCGGAAGATCGTCGGCTTCGCGCTACCGTGCGCGCGCGCCCGGTGCCCTTCTGCCTGAACATCTTGGCCGTGGTCGCGGGTAAATCTCCGACCGGTCCTTCACATGGACCGTGCCGGCCCGGCGCTTGGCGAGCTGGTAGCGCACCATGCGATGCAGCAAGTCGGCGCGCGGCTCGAGCCCGAACACGTCGTCCGAGAGCTCCACGGTGCCCGCCTTCTTGGCGTCGAGCGTTGTTACGTCCGCCTTCATCACGCGTTATCCCCGCCCTCTGCCGGCTCGGCATTTGTCTCAGCGGCAGGCGCCGCCTCTTCCTTGGCCTGCTTGGCCGCCTGATCCTCAGCCCCATTGCGGAACGCGCCGGGCTTCGGCACGTCGTTCGGGAGCGCCCGCTTCACCGCATCGCGCAGCAGAACCCAGCCGCCCTTGGCGCCGGGAACGGCGCCGCGGATCATGATCAGGCCGCGCTCGACGTCCGTCTTGACCACCCGCAGGTTTTGGGTGGTGACGCTCACGTCGCCCATGTGGCCGGCCATCTTCTTGCCCTTGAACACCTTGCCCGGGTCCTGGCACTGGCCGGTGGAACCAAGGCTGCGGTGCTTGACCGACACGCCGTGGCTGGCCCGCAAGCCGCCAAAACCGTGCCGCTTCATGCCGCCAGCAAAGCCCTTACCGATCGAGGTGCCGGACACGTCCACGAACTGCCCCTCGATGAAGTGGTTGGCGGTAATCTCCGCGCCCACGTCGATCATGTTGTCCGGGCTGACCCGGAACTCCGCGATCTTCCGCTTCGGCTCCACGTTGGCCACGGCGAAGCTGCCGCGCTCTGAGCGCGTCAAACGCTTCACCTTGCGCCGGCCCGCGCCAAGCTGGACGGCGGTATAGCCATTCTTCTCGGCCGTACGCTGGCCGACGACCTGGCAGTTTTCCAGGCGCAGCACCGTCACGGGGATGTGGTCCCCGCCGTCGGTGAAGATCCTGGTCATGCCGACCTTTTGAGCGATGACACCTGATCGCATCGAACTTTTTCCTTGCCTCGTCCCGCGGCCGTTAGAGCTTGATCTCGACGTCCACGCCGGCGGCGAGATCGAGCTTCATCAGCGCGTCAACCGTCTGCGGCGTGGGATCGACAATGTCGAGCAGCCGCTTGTGTGTACGCATTTCAAACTGCTCGCGGCTTTTCTTGTCGATATGCGGCGAGCGGTTCACGGTGAACTTTTCGATGCGGGTCGGCAGCGGGATAGGCCCGCGAACTTCCGCACCGGTGCGTTTCGCCGTGTTGACGATTTCCTTCGTCGACGCATCGAGAATGCGATGGTCGAAGGCTTTCAGCCTGATTCTTATATTTTGGCTCTGCATCTCGACGGCCTTAGGTTTGAGAAGCGCGCCGCCCGGACCGGACGACGCGCTGATTCTCTTTCAACTACTCGATAATCGACGACACCACGCCGGCGCCGACGGTCCGGCCGCCTTCACGGATGGCGAAGCGAAGCTTCTCCTCCATGGCGATCGGCACGATCAACTCGACGGTCATGGCGATATTGTCGCCCGGCATCACCATCTCAGTGCCTTCCGGCAATTCCACGACGCCAGTCACGTCGGTGGTGCGGAAGTAGAACTGCGGACGGTAGTTGCCGAAGAACGGCGTATGGCGGCCACCCTCTTCCTTGGTGAGGATGTAGCCTCGGCCTTGAACTTAGTGTGCGGCGTCACGGAACCCGGCTTGGCGAGCACTTGGCCACGCTCCACGCCCTCGCGATCGACACCGCGCAGCAGACAACCCACGTTGTCGCCCGCCTGGCCCTGATCGAGAAGCTTGCGGAACATCTCGCGCCGGTGACGGTCGTCTTGCTCGTGGGCTTGATGCCGACGATCTCGACTTCCTCGCCGACCTTGACCACGCCGCGCTCGATACGGCCGGTAACCACGGTGCCGCGGCCAGAGATCGAGAACACGTCTTCGATCGGCATCAGGAACGGCTTGTCGACCGGACGATCGGGCTGCGGGATATAGTCGTCGACAGCCTTCATCAACTCGAGGATCGACTTCTTGCCGATTTCCTCGTTGCTGTCCTCGATGGCGGCCAGCGCGGAGCCCTTGACGATCGGGATCTCGTCGCCCGGGAACTCGTACTTCGACAGAAGCTCGCGCACCTCAAGCTCGACGAGATCGA
>NZ_LPWD01000393.1 GCF_001723295.1 Methyloceanibacter marginalis | reverse complement strand
CCCTCGCCGATCACCACCACCGTATCGGCGCGGTTCCTGACCTCGCCGAAGCTTGCGGGGGCCACGCCCGTCTCGCGCATGACGCGGGCGGCGCGGCTCAGCCCTTCGCTGGCGCCATGATCGATCACGCCGCCAAGCTTCTCGGCGAGCGCGATCGCTGCCGTGGCACCCTCGATATCGGTGAATAGGCCGCCGAAAACTGGGAGACGCGCGCGGGCAAGCAGCTCTGCGGCACGTTCGAGCGTGCTGTCCAACTCGTTCTCCTCCTCGGCCCTTCCTTGGGCGCACAAATAAACAGGTGACCGGTGAGGCGCAAGCGTGGCAATGCGCCTCTCCAGGCCTAATCGGCCCGCAGCGCCCGCAAGCTCCGATTCGATGGATGATAAAACGATGCATGCCCGTCGAATGGGCATGACACGCTGGCCGATCCTTGGGCTAGTCTTTGGGCTTGTCGTACTTGATGTAGGAAAAGCGCATGTCGTCGGCGGGCGTGCCTTCCAGCGCGCCGCCTTCGAGCCCGGGCTGCCAGTTCACCACGTCCTCGATCTTCTTGGCGAGTTCGAAGTCCTTGTCGGTGATACCCTTCGCCGCGTGGTTCATCAGCCGCACCTCGACCCAGGCATAGGAGGCGGTGATGTCCGGGTGATGCCAGGCCGCTTCGGAGAGATGGCCGACGGTGTTGATGACCATCAGCGTGCCCTTCCAGCTGTTGGTCTTGAACTTCCGCCGGATCCAGCCGCCTTCGAGATGCCAGTGAGGCAGCTCCTTCTTGAGCCGCTCCTCAACCTCGGCGTCGCTATACGTACGCTCTTTCGTTGCCATAGCTTCCGTCTTTTGAAAAAGTGAGCCGCATTCCGCTATTCGCTTTCAAGAGCATATCCGGGGGCTTCGAACCGATCAATGGAGGCCGGGCCACGCACATGCCGGACCTGGAACGCAATAAAGAGACGGTCGTGGCCTTTTACGACATGGCCTTCAACCAGTCGCGGCCGCGTGAAGCCATGGCGCTATATGCAGGGCCTGTGTACATCCAGCACAATCCGGTCGTGAAGGACGGCAAAGACGGCTTCATCGCCTATTTCGAGGAGATGGACCGGCGTTATCCAGGCAAGCGCGTTCATTTCAAGCGCATCATCGCCGAGGAAAATTACGTGGTGCTGCACTGCTTGCAGGAATGGCCCG
>NZ_LPWD01000392.1 GCF_001723295.1 Methyloceanibacter marginalis | reverse complement strand
CAGCCCGGCGCGCTTGGCACGGGCCGAAGGGCGGGGGCGTTTCGGTCTCCTTGTAATCGGGAATGGCGGCGCGAGCCGGTCACGCAGGTCGCCTTCATGCGCATCTCGGCATCCTCGAGCTTCGAGGCAGGGCGCATCTCGGGAAGACGCGGACTGGGCGTCTCGGCGGCCTTTGGGGTGGACGTCTGGGGCGCGGCGGATAGTGCGGCGGACAGTTGGGTCTTCGGCGCTTCCGCCTTAGAGACCTGCGCCTGCGGCGCGAGCGCTTGCGGTGTGGCTTGGGCGAACGGCGCGGCGGGCTTGGCCTCCACAGGGCTCGTGAACGGGGCGCGCGGCTTTGCGCTCGCCGCTGGCGCGCTCTGCTCGAGCTGCTGCACGAGCTGCTTCAGGGATTTGTGGACCGCTTCGATCGTGCCCGCCAGCTTGTCGTCCGACTGGCGGCTCCGGTCGTCCATGGAGGAGAGCTCGCGCTGCATGGCGTCGAGCCGCTCGGTGGTCTTTTTGGTGTCGTCGGCGACGAGGCGCGCGGCGTCCTTCGCGGCCCTAGCGGCGATCTCCTGAAGCTGCGTCGGGTCGAGCGCGGCAGGCTCTTGCGCGGCGTCCTTCTCGTCCAGCCGCGCGATCAGCTTGAGCAGGTGGTCTTCGACCCCGCCGATCCTGCCGAGCTGCTCTTCGGCCCGGGTAAGTTGCTGACCCATATCGGCAATTTGTCTCTCGACATGCTCGAGGGCCGCGCCGCTCGGGACCGTCTCCAGGCTCTGGGCAATCTGCGCACCGATCTCGTCGAGCCGCGTGTTCAGGGCTTCGATGGTGCTGGTGGGCATCGCCGCGCCGATCGACTGTTCCAGCCGCTCGGCCATCTCGACGATGCGCTTGTCGAGATTGGCGTGCTCGGGAGCAAAATCCTCAAAGGGAGAGCCGGGGCTCGCGTATTTGGGCGCGGTGGCCCCGTAGCCGAAATCGGCGAGGTCGGAATCCGGCGCCAGCCGGGACCGCGTCTTCGACGCCATCACGGATCGCGCAAACCGGCTCGGCTCCGGCTCGGTGCCGTAGGGGTCCCGCGCGCTCTCCTCGATATCCGCGCGCAAACCGCCGGAAAGCGCCTGTCCGAGGCGCTCGAAATCGTCGAGTGGCGTCGCGCCTTCGGTCTCGAGCCGGCGGGCAAGATTGCTGACTTGGGTATGCAACCGGTGGAAGGTGTCGGCGTCCTCGGGCGCGCCGGTCTCCCGCGCGGCATCCGTGGTCTGAGAGAGATGGTCGAGCCTGGCATGAAGGTCGTCGAGCGCTTCGCCGTAGCGGCGCTCGCTGTCCTCGATGCGCTCCACCAGGCGCCGCAACAGGGTTTCGACGGTGCCTTGGTCCATAGGTTGGTCCTCGGAGGAGGCATCGCTTCCGTGAGCGGCGTTGCTGGTTTGCCAACTTGCTTCTGAAGCCATACCGTTCCCCATGGAGTTACGCCGCCGATTCCGCGCCCCCGCGGGTGACGGCCTGGCCGCAACACGTGTGACGAAGCGGTCTCGATGACGGTGGCAAGGCTGGGTAAATTTTCTCTTAAGGAATGCCCTGGAATGGGACGATTCTGCGCTTCTCACAGCGCGGAACCGGGGAGAGCACGCGATGTCTGATCTGGTCGAATCGAGCCATATCCTGACCGTGCCGACCCACGGCAAGGGCTTCGTCGAGATCACGCGCGAGATTTCAGCCTGGCTCGAGGGCATCGGCGCCGACGGCGGGCTCCTCACCGTCTTCGTCTCTCACACCTCGGCCTCCCTCACCATTCAGGAGAACGCCGATCCGAATGTGCGGGTGGATCTGCTCGATGCGCTCGAGCTGTTGGCGCCGGAGGACCGGGCCTATGCCCATCACGAGGAAGGGCCCGACGACATGCCGAGCCATATCAAGGCGATGCTCACCGCGGTCAGCCTGTCGATCCCGGTGCGGGACAGCGCCATGACCCTCGGCACCTGGCAGGGCGTCTATCTGATCGAGCATCGGGCCGCGCCGCATCAGCGCCGCGTCGTCCTGAGCTT
Source organism: Methyloceanibacter marginalis (assembly GCF_001723295.1). Classification (GTDB taxonomy): domain Bacteria; phylum Pseudomonadota; class Alphaproteobacteria; order Rhizobiales; family Methyloligellaceae; genus Methyloceanibacter; species Methyloceanibacter marginalis. The sequence goes on along the minus strand of NZ_LPWD01000392.1, from coordinate 684 downwards.
CATCGGCCGTACGGCCTGATCAGTTTCCGGCGAAGATCCGCGTCGCGGCGATCAGCTCATGCACGATGCCGGGCTCCGTCATGGCGTGGCCGGCATCCGGCACCACGCGCAAATCCGCTTGCGGCCAAGCGGATGCGAGATCGAAGGCGTTCTTAACCGGCGTCACCACGTCGTAGCGGCCGTGCACGATCACGCCGGGAATATCCTTCAGACGGCCCGCGTTGCGCAGGAGCTGATCGTCGGTGTCGAAGAAGCCGCGATTGACGAAGTAGTGACTCTCGATGCGCGCAAACGCGAGCGCATAGTAGTCTTCGGAGAATTGCCGCTCCCGGTCGAAATCCGGAAGCAGGGAAAGTGTACGTCCTTCCCAGGCGCTCCACGCGCGCGCCGCCTCGACCTGGACGAAAGGGTCCTCGCTTGTGAGCCGTTTGTAGTAGGCCGCGATCATGTCGGCGCGCTCCCCCTTGGGGATGACGCTGACATAGTCGGCGAACGCGTCGGGAAACAGCCAGCTACAGCCGTCCTGATAGAACACTCACAGCTCCGCGCGCCGCAGCCATGAAAATGCCGCGTAGGATCAGCGCGCGCACGCGCTCGGGATGGGTTTGCGGCATAGGCCAGCGCCAGGGTTGAGCCCCATGAGCCGCCGAACACCTGCCAGCGGTCGATGCCGAGATGCTCACG
>NZ_LPWD01000391.1 GCF_001723295.1 Methyloceanibacter marginalis | reverse complement strand
TCGCGGTCGAGCCGGTGCACCAGGCGCGGGCGCGTCTCCGGCCCCATCCCCCAGCCCTTCCAGCAAACGGTCGATGTGCTGCGTGGTCTTGGTGCCGCCCTGCACGGCGAGGCCCGACGGCTTGTTGAGGATCAGGAGGTCGTCGTCCTCGTAGAGCGTGATGTCTTTCAGGAAATCGCGGTCCGCCTTGGACAGCGACTTCTTCGGCCCTGGCGGCGGCGGAACATCGGGGAGCGGCGGCACGCGCACGCTCTGGCCGGCTTCGAGCCGCGTGCTCGCCTTGGCCCGGCCCCCGTCCACCCGCACCTGGCCCGTCCTGAGCAGCTTCTCCAGCCGGCTATGGGGCAGCCCCGCGTAATGGGTCTTGAACCAACGGTCGAGCCGCATGCCGTCCTCGTCGTGCGTGACGTTGCGGGTCTCGACGGGCATGGCTTTACAGCGAGCGCACGAGGAACAGCCCCGCGAACAGCGCGGCAATGGAAAGTCCCACGGAGGCAAACAGATACAGCCCTGCGCTCACATAGGCGTCCCGCTCGTAAAGGAGCGCGAAATCCGCTGAGAAGGCCGAGAACGTGGTGAAGCCGCCGAGCACGCCGACGGTGAGGAAGGCCCGCAGCTCGTTGCCGACGGTCCAGCGCAGCGCCATGGCCTCGATCAGGAGGCCCATCAGAAAGCAGCCGAGCACGTTCACCGTTAGCGTGCCCCACGGAAAGCCGAAGCCGATCAGGCGTCCCGAAGCGACTCCCACGAGATAGCGCGCGGACGCGCCGAGCGCCCCGCCGGCGGCCACGAACAGCATCGTCTTCATCATCAAGCCCCCCTCATGCGCGCTTAAGCCCCGCCCCGCTTGGCCCGGATCTCGGCCCAGCGGTCGAGCCGCTCCTTGACCTCGCGCTCGAAGCCGCGCCCCGTCGGCGTATAGAATTGCTGCCGCTCCACGCCGTCCGGGAAATAGTTCTGCCCCGAGAAGGCGCCCTTCTCGTTGTGATCGTAGGCGTAGTCGCGGCCGTAGCCTTCCTGCTTCATCAGCGTCGTGGGTGCATTGAGAATATGCTTCGGCGGCAGCAGCGACCCGCTCTCCTTGGCGACACGTGAGGCCGCGTTGAAGGCCATATAGGCGGCGTTCGATTTCGGCGCAGTCGCCAGATAGACGGTCGCCTGCGCCAGCGCCAACTCCCCTTCCGGTGAGCCGAGAAAATCGTAAGCGTCCTTCGCCGCGTTGGCCTGCAACAGCGCGGCGGGATCGGCGAGCCCGATATC
>NZ_LPWD01000390.1 GCF_001723295.1 Methyloceanibacter marginalis | reverse complement strand
GCGCCGCGCGACGCCGACGCCGTACTTCCGACCTACACCATCCTCGCGCCGCTCTACGGCGAGGCGCATATGCTGCCGCCGCTCCTGCGCGCGCTCACGCAGCTCGATTGGCCCGCGGCGAAACTTGACATCAAGCTGATCCTCGAAGCGGCGGACGCTGAAACGGTGGCCGCAGCGCGCGCACTGGCTCTGCCGGGGCATGTCGAAATCGTCATCGTGCCGGACTTGGCACCACGCACCAAACCGAAGGCACTGAATTACGCCCTGCCGCTCGCCCGCGGAGAATATCTCGTGATCTATGACGCGGAGGACCGGCCCGAGCGCGACCAACTCCGCCGCGCCTACGCGGCATTCCGCGCCGGGCCGCCTAATCTCGCCACGGTGCAGGCGCGGCTCAATATCTACAATCCGCAAGAAAGCTTTCTGACCCGGCAATTCACGCTCGAATACTCAGCCTTGTTCGACGGTCTGTTACCCGTGCTCGACCGGCTGAAGCTGCCCATTCCTCTCGGCGGCACCTCAAATCATTTCCGTGTGGCGGCCCTCAAATGGCTGTTGGCGTGGGACCCATTCAACGTGACCGAAGACGCCGACCTCGGGACGCGTCTGGCCCGCGGCGGCTATCGCTGCGCGGTCATCAACTCCACGACCTACGAGGAAGCGCCGCCGCGGTTCAGCGGCTGGATCCGTCAGCGCACCCGTTGGCTCAAGGGATTCGTGCAGACCTGGCTCGTGCATATGCGTGAGCCCCGCGCGCTCTGGCGGGAGCTTGGGCCGCGCGGCTTCTTCGCCTTTCAGGTGATGGTCGGCGGCACCATCCTATCAGCGCTGGTGCATCCCTGGTTCTACGTGCTCGTGGCCGGCGAGATGCTCGGCGGCAATTTGCTCGCGCTGCCCGGAAGCCTCATCGGCGCACCGTTCTGGGCGGTCGCCTGGTTCGCCTTGATCACCGGCTATGCCGCCGCCATGGGACTGGCGCTGCTTGCCGCGCGCGGGCGCGGGCTCAGCCAACTTCTGTCGCACGTGCCGCTGATGCCGCTCTATTGGCTCTTGATCTCAGCAGCGGCCTATCGCGCTTTGTGGCAGTTCGTCACCGCGCCATTCAAATGGGAAAAGACCGAGCACGGCCGGCCTAACCGCCTTCGCGGTAGTTCTCCTTGACCACCTCATCCTGCTCGCGCTTCTCGGGGTAGCTCAAGCGGCGGCGCCGTTGATTCCAGACGATCATTGCGCCGAGGACGATTACGCCGATGCCGATCAGCACCCAAAGCCAGCCTGCCGGATATTCCATTTCGAGCTCCTTTCGTTGCCCCTACCGGGGAAAACGCGGAGCACGACAGGATGTTTCGCCTTGAAAGGGAATTGGAGCGGGTGAGGCGAATCGACGCCCGACACGTAGCTTGGGAAGCTACTGCTCTACCACTGAGCTACACCCGCCTTCAGCCTCAATACAACGACCCAGGACTTAAGAAAAGCAACTTGCCTTCACGCACTGGTGAAGGCGGCCGGTCTTGCGGTTAGGGCGCGAGCGATCGTTAATGGTCTAGCTGGAGGGGTTTTTATGACGGATGCCGCGTTCGCCATGGCCAACGCGAAGTTTGCCGACCCGGACCGGACAGCGGCCGGGGAGCGGCGCGCGCGCGCAGCCTCGATCGCCTTCGGACCCTGTGGATCAACACCGGCAGCCTCTGCAACATCGCCTGCCGCAATTGCTATATCGAATCGAGCCCCAGCAACGGCCGGCTCGTCTACATCACGCGCACGGAAGCCGCCGCCTATCTCGACGAGATCGCCCGCGACGGCTGGCCCGTGACCGAGATCGGCTTCACGGGCGGCGAGCCGTTCATGAACCCGGAGATACTCGGCCTGCTCGAGGACGCGCTAAGCCGCGGCCTCTCGGCGCTGGTGCTGACCAACGCCATGCAGCCGATGCTGCGCCTGAACCTCCGCGAAGGTCTGCTGGCGCTGCGCGAGGCCTATGGCGACCGTCTCACTTTGAGGGTCAGCCTAGACCACTACGCTAAGGCCTTTCACGACGAGGAGCGCGGCCCGGGCTCCTTCGACAAGACCCTCGAGGCCTCGACTGGCTCGCGGCCAACGGCTTTTCGCTGTCGCTCGCAGGACGCACTTGCTGGGGAGAAGCCGAGGCCGATGCGCGGGCCGGCTACGCCGTGCTTATCAGGTGGCGTGGTTGGCCGGTCAGCGCGCACGACCCGGCCTCTCTCGTATTGTTCCCCGAGATGGACGTACGGGCGGAGGTCCCCGAGATCACCGAGAGTTGCTGGGGCATTCTCGGAAAATCCCCTTCCGAGGTGATGTGCGCGTCGAGCCGCATGGTGGTGAAGCGGCAAGGAGCGGACGCGCCGGTGGTGCTGCCGTGTACGTTGCTTGCCTACGATCCCGCTTTCGAGATGGGCAGCACACTGGCCGAGGCCGGGCGCGCAAACGGCGGCATGTTCGACCATGGGGCCGTCAAACTCTGCCATCCCCATTGTGCCAAATTCTGCGTTCTTGGCGGAGGCGCCTGCTCGGCATAACCTGTCTTCGGGGGATTTCATGCCGCTGACACGCCGCGATACGCTTGGCCTAACCGCAAGCACGCTTGCCACTGCGTTGCTGCCTTCGGTTTCAAACGCCGAGGAGGTTAACAAGGACGCGAAGATAGAACTCGTCCTGTTCGATGCTTTTCCGGTGTTCGATCCACGTCCGATCTTCGAAAGCCTCGAGACGATGGCGCCGGGCCGGGGCAAGAGCCTCGGCGAGCTCTGGCGCAACCGGCAATTCGCCTACACGTGGCTGCGCACGCGGCCGGCGAGTACGAAGACTTCTGGAAGGTCACGCGGGATGGGCTGCTCTATGCGGCCGAGGCGACAGACGTGGCGCTTTCGCCGCGCCAGGTCGAGAAGATCATGAACGGCTACCTCACCCTCAAGGCTTGGCCCGACGCGGCAGCGGCGCTGGAAACTCTGAAGACGGCGGGGCTTCGGCTTGCGTTCCTTTCGAACTTCACGCCCCACATGCTGCGGGCCGCGATCGAGAGCGCGGGGCTCGAAGGCACCTTCGAGCAGGCCCTGAGCACGGACGCCGTGCGCACCTATAAGCCAGACCCCCGCGCCTATCGCCTCGCGATCGAGGCCTTGAGCATGCCCCGCGACCGCATCCTGTTCGTGCCCTTCGCCGGCTGGGACGCGGCGGGCGCAAAATGGTTCGGCTATAAGACCTTCTGGGTGAACCGGCTGGGCGCGCCGCCGGAAGTGCTCGGCGTGAAAGCGGATGGCGTGGGCAGCAATCTGGACGACCTCGTCGCCTATCTAGGGCTGCGCGCTTGAGGTGTCGTCCTCCGAGCTATCGTCTGACGAGGCGTCGCCTTCTTCCTTGATTTCGAAGGGCAGCTCGAAGGTGGCCGACTTGTCGCCGAGCTTGTCGGTAAATTTCAGCTCCGCCGCATATTTCCCGGCCGGGGCCTCGGTGAAATCGATGGTGAGCGCGGTCATCACCTCCATGTTCTCGTCACGGCTGTCGAAGGTGAAGGTTCCGAACCCCTCCTGCGCGCCGAGCACCGTGCCCTCGTCGTCCTTGAGGACGAGATCGGCGACAAGCTGCGCGTGGTTCAAGCCGTCTTTCTCCTGCCAGGTGAAACCCACCGGCTCGACATAGATGAACAGCTTCTCGCCGGGCGCGAAGGCGCCCTCGGGGCGCGGGTCGTAGATGCCGAAGCCCTCGGGCGCCTTGGTGACGAAAATGGCCTTGCGAAAGAGAAGCGGCCCGGACGCCCAGACCTGCAGGGCGCCCTTGCGCATCGTGTCGTAGCTTCGAGGTTCTTGCCGTCCTTGGCTTCGCTTTCCGCTGCTTTG
>NZ_LPWD01000389.1 GCF_001723295.1 Methyloceanibacter marginalis | reverse complement strand
CTGCGATCTTCGCGTCGGGCCGCGCGTGAGATTGATCGATTGCGGCGCGGATCACTTCGGACCGCTCGAAGGCGTGGGCGAACTCAGGCCCGCGCGTCTTCAGCCAGGTCATCAGTTCGGCGACGGTCGAGACGTTGCCCGGCACCGCGACGTCCTCGACGGCGACGCCGGTCTTCTCTTTGACCCAGGCGAAGTAAAGAAGCCGCATCACTTCTCCTCGGGCATGACGTGGCGGAACGTGGCGCGCAAATAGTCGTAGCCGGTGTAGAGTGTCAGAATCGCCGCGATCCACAGCAGGCTCAAGCCGAACAGCGTCGTGTAGGGCCAGATCTTGTCGCCCGCGGAGCCTGCCAGCAGAAAGCCGATGGCGACCATCTGCACCACCGTCTTCCATTTCGCCAGCGCGGTAACCGGCACGCTGACGGCGAGCGTGCCCAAGAACTCGCGCAGGCCCGAGACCAGAATTTCACGGCACAGGATGATGACCCCGGCCCACAGAGACCAACCGGCGATGGTATCGTCGGCGGCGAGCATCAACAGCGCCGCGGCGACGATCAGCTTGTCGGCGATGGGATCCAGCATCTTGCCGATGGCGCTCTGCTGCTGCCAGGCGCGGGCGAGATAGCCGTCGAGGAAATCGCTGACGCCGGCGGCGATGAAGATCCACATGGCGAGCCAACGGCCCCAGTCCGCCGTCACGAAGAAACAGGCGACCAGGGCCGGGATCGCCAGGATGCGCCCATAGGTCAAGATGTTCGGCAGGCTGCCGAAATGTCCTTTGGGTGTCCCGCGCCGATCTGCCAGTCCTTGCTGCGTCATGTCCTATCCGTTCAACTCACCTAACCGCGTTCGTGAAAGTGATCATAGATCGCCTTCGCCATCTGCGCGCTGATGCCGCCCACACCTTCGAGATCGGCCACGCCGGCGCGGCTCACCGCCTTGGCCGAACCGAAATGCTGCAGCAGCGCACGCTTGCGGGCGGGGCCGATGCCGGGCACCTCGTCGAGCGGCGAGGCGGTGATGCCCTTCTTGCGCCGCGCGCGGTGGGCGCCCACGGCAAAGCGGTGGGCCTCGTCCCGGAGCGTCTGAATGCAATAAAGCACAGGGTCGCGCGGTTCCAAAAGCAAAGGCTGTTTTCCCTTAAGATAAATGCGCTCGCGGCCCGCGTTGCGGTCCGGCCCCTTGGCCACGGCGGCGATGAGGATATCCGGCAGGCCGAGTTCGTCGAGCACCGCGTGAGCCGCCGAAAGCTGGCCGGGGCCGCCGTCGATGAGCACCAAATCCGGTGCGGCCCAGCCTTCGCCCTGGTCCTTGTCCCTTTCCTTGACCAGCCGGCTGAAGCGGCGGTTCAGCATCTCGCGCATCATGGCGTAGTCGTCGCCGGGCGCGAGGTCCTCGCTCTTCATGTTGAACTTGCGATACTGCGCTTTGATGAACCCTTCGGTCCCGCCACGATCATGGCGCCCACCGGGTTGCTTCCGGAGATGTGGCTGTTGTCGTAGACTCCACGCGTTCTGGCGACTCTTCCAGATCGAGCACCTCGGCGAGACGCGCGAAGATCGCGCTTGCGAAGCGGACTCGGCGAGCCGCCGGGCGAGGGCCTCGCGCGCATTGACCAGAGCATGGTCGACCAGCTCGCGCTTCTCGCCGCGCTGGGGCGTTGTCACCGTGATCTTGTGCCCGGCCTTCAATTCGAGCGCCTCGGCAAGAAGCCGGCGGCCTTTGATCTCGTGAGACAGCAGAACCTGCTTGGGCGGCGGCTTGTCGTCGTAGAACTGGGCGATGAACGCTTCCAGCACCTCGTCGGCCGGGAGCGCCTTGTCGGCGCGCGGGAAGTAGGCGCGGTTGCCCCAGTTGTTGCCGCTCCTGAAGAAGAACACTTGGATGCAGGTCTGCCCCGCGTCCTGATGGGCAGCGAAGACGTCAGCCTCCTTCACGGTGTGCGGATTGATGCCCTGGCGCGACTGTATGTGAGAGAGCGCGGTCAGCCGGTCGCGAAAGCTCGCGGCGCGCTCGTAGTCCTGGCCCTGGCTCGCCTCGTTCATCAGCGCGTGCAGGCGATGTTTCACCTCGTCGCTCTCGCCGCGCAGGAAGGACAAGGCCTCGTCCACGAGAACGCCGTAGGCCTCCGCGGAGATTTCGCCGGTGCACGGCGCGCTGCACCGTTTGATCTGGAACAGCAGGCAGGGCCGCACGCGGGTCTCGTAATAGGCGTCGGAGCAGGAGCGTAGCAGGAAGGCGCGCTGAAGCGTGTTGATGGTGCGGCCGACCGCGCCGGCCGAGGCGAACGGCCCGAAATAGTCACCTTTGCGGTTGCGCGCGCCGCGATGCTTCAGGATCTGGGGGATCGGGTGATCGCGGGCGATCAGAATGAACGGAAAGGATTTGTCGTCGCGCAGCACCACATTGAAGCGGGGCTTCAGGCGCTTGATGAGGTTCGCCTCGAGAAGTAGCGCCTCCATCTCGGAGTTGGTGGTGACGAACTCCATGCTCGCGGTGTCCGCGATCATGCGCGCGATTCTGTTGTTATGGCCGGTGCCGCGCGCATAACTCAGGACGCGCTTTTTGAGGTGCCGGGCCTTGCCTACGTAGAGCACTTGGCCTTCCGCATCGAGCATGCGGTAGACGCCCGGGCCCGCGGGCGCAGTCTTGGCGTAACGGCCGATCACGGCGGCGCCGGTCTCGGCGCTCAAGATTTTGCGCGCGCGCGTCAGGAGCGAGTCGGGGGCGCTGTCGGGCTTCTCTAAGGGCATGAGATCATGGGGTTTCGGCGCTGGCGCCGGGCCCGGCAGGGGGCCTCAAAGATGAAAGTAAGGGCTAAGCCTCGCCGGGTTCAAGGGCTGGCCGCGCTCAGGCGTTTCCCCGCGCCAAGTGCCGGCCACCGTCCAGCGCGATCATCTGGCCGGTGATCGAGGGTGTTTCCAGCAGAAAGCGCACCGTCGCAGTGACGTCGTCGGTGGACACGACCCGTTTCAGGAGCGTGGCGCGGCATTCGGCGTCGAATTCCGACTCGGTTTGGCCGCTATGGGGCAAGACGGGCCCCGGCGCGATGGCATTGACCCTGATTCGCGGCGCGAGCGCCTGGGCCAGCGTCTGCGTGGCCGTCCACAGCGCCGATTTGGCGCTGGTGTAGGAGAAATAGTCCGGGTTCAGATTCCACACCTTCTGATCGACCAGGTTGATGACGTTGCCCGTGGCGCCCTCCGGTAGCATTCGGGCGAAGGCCTGGGTCAGAAACACGGGCGCGCGCAGATTGACGTCGAGATGCATCGCCCAGCCCGATTCGTCGCACGTTTCCGCCGAATCCCACTCAAAACAGGCGGCGTTGTTGATGAGGCAGGTGGGCGGGCCGAGCTCGCGGGCGCAGGCCTCCACCAAGGGGCCGAGATCGTCAAAGCGGCCAAGATCGGCGCGCAGGGCCACGGCCCGGCCGCCCATGGCCTCGATTTCCGCTACCAGACCGAAAGCCTCCGCCTCGGAGGCGTAATAATGGACCCCTACGGGCCGACCGCTTTGGGCCAGATCGAGCGCGATCGTCCGGCCGAGCCGGCGTGCCGCCCCGGTGACCAGCGCGGACGTTTCGGGGTTGTTTGCGGCCATTTTATCCTGTGTGGGAGCGGGCTCGATTCGGAAAGTCAAGCATCTCGCGACGGCGAAATGGCACTCTAGGAGACGCCGTCACACGGAACAAGCGCAGCAGACGGCCGCGGATTCGGCGTGAGAGTGGCCGTGGCCAAGCCCATGATTCGTCGGAGGGATAACGATTCGCCTCGACTTTGAGCAGTTGCCTTCCTCGTGTGCACTTCGACTGAGTATTTGTGCAGCGCGAGGAGGGGGGCGAGCCCAATGTGGCGTCAAAGTCCTTGAACCATTGCAGATTAGTCACACTGGCCTAGATGTTTTCAAAACGTCTTGCTTTTTCGTTGCTTCAAGGGGGGTGCGGACTATTGTCGATGTGACGGGGGCGTTGCGCCGCGGACACGGCTAACGAGCTACACCCCACAAGAATTAAAGACCTAATGGGACAGGCGAAAAAAGCAGGAGACTGGACAATGGCTCGGCACATGGAAGCGGGGACGTTAAAACTAACCATCTTGAGCGCAGCCCTTATCGGCGGGCTCGCTCTTCCGGCGCAGGCAGAAGAATTCAGCCTTGGCGGCACGGCGACCTTCACCACGGACTACGTATTCCGTGGTACTTCGCAGACGAACCAAAACCCGGCCGTACAGGCTCGATCGATGCGAGCTACGGCATCTTTTATGCTGGCATGTGGGGCTCGAACGTCGACTTCGGCGGCAGCGGCACCGGTCAGGAGCTGGCTACGGTCGAGATCGACTACTATGCCGGTATCGCGCCGACCTGGAAGGGCATCAGCTTCGACATTGGCGGTCTGTACTATACCTACCCCGGCGCTTTCGATCCGGGCACCGAGTTCGATTATTTCGAACTTAAGACCGGCGCCTCCTACACCTTCGGCGAATCCTTCACCGTTGGCGTGACCAACTACTGGTCGCCTGACTTCTTCGGTGAGACCGGCACCGGCAACGCGATCGAAGGTTCGGCGGAATATGTCTTCGGCAGCCAGCTGTTCAACTTCTTCACGCCTAGCGTCAGCGCATTGCTGGGTTACCAGGACGTGGACGATCTCGGTGACTACACCTACTGGAACGCGGGTCTGACCCTCGGCTTCATGGACAACTGGTCGGCCGATATCCGTTACTGGGATACCGACTTCAGCGAGGCCGGATGCGTTGGCTTCAACGGCGGTGCGAACAACTGCGACGCGCGGGTTGTGGGAACCATCAGCGCTTCGTTCTAAGGGCTAAAACTTCCCCAAAAGCACTTCCCACCTGAAAAGGGCGCCTCGTCGGCGCCCTTTTTTTGGTGCCCGAGCGATGGCATAGACGGGCCATGATGCACTCTCGCGAGCAAGCGGACTTAGGCGCGGGCGATGCCGAGGCGATCGCGAAGGCCCACGCGGTCTACACTCCCTTCGCGCTTCGCTTGTACGACCTGGTGGTGCACGGGCTTTCCAGCCGCGTGGCCTGGCGCTGCCCCACCTCTCGGCTCACTGCGCTCTATGAGGCCAACCTCTCCGCCAATCACCTGGAGGCGGGTGTGGGCACGGGGCTATTTCTCGACCGGGCCGGCACACATTTCGACCGGCTGGTCCTGGCCGACATCAACACCCATTGCCTCGATCGCGCCGTCCGGCGGCTTGCGCGCTTCCAGCCACGGTCATGGCAGGCGAACCTGCTGGCGCCGCTGCCGCCGGATCCGGCGCCGTTCGACTCCGTGGGCCTGACCTTCGTGCTGCATTGCTTGCCCGGTACGATGGCCGAGAAGCTCGTGGCGGTCGATCATCTGAAGCCGCTCATGGGCGAGGGCGCCACCCTCTTCGGCGCCACCATTCTCGGTCACGGGATCGAACCCAACGCGGCGGCGCGGGCGCTCCTTGATCTCTACAACGAAAAAGGCGTGTTCAATAACCGCGCGGACGATCTGGAGTCCTTGGCTCGGGGTTTGGAATCGCGCTTCGGCCGCGTGGAGATCGAGCAGCATGGCCTGGTGGCGCTGTTCACGCCCGCTGAGCGGCGGGGCGGCATCGCCTCGGGTTTCCCGCCTTGGGATGGCCATTAACCCGCCGCTTACCCTGCTCAGTTTCGCCCGGGTTCGTCGTTAACAGTCGGTAAGGGTCGGGCACTACCCTGGGGCCGTGAGCGCTTGGTCCAGCACGAACACGTGCTGCGCGGCGGACGGGCCGAGCCTCCAATCGTGAGGGAGTCTGTCATGCGTATGCGATTGTACCAGGCTGTGGTGGTTGCCGCCGTGTTAACGGCCAGCGCCACGGCTTCCCGCCCGGCCGCGAGCGCCGACCTTTACGGCGACTATAACGCCCCGCCCGCCTACGGCATGGAGCCGGTCCCGCCCCAGGACATCTTCGAGGGTTGGTGGCTCGGCGGCACGATCGGCGGTGCCTCGGTAAACTACGATATGTCGCCCGGGAGTTCGGTGTCCTCGAGCGGCGTCTTGGGCGGCATCGTCGGCGGCTATAGCTGGCAGCACGGCCCGTTCGTCGTCGGCGTCGAAGGCGACTTCTTGGCCTCCGATATCAGCGGCAGCCGCAGCTTTAACGGCGGCCTCAATAAAGTGAGCCCGGGCTTCGACACCCTTGCCGATCTGCGCCTGCGTGCCGGTTATACGATCCTGCCCAACTTGCTGCTGTTCGGTACCTTTGGTGGCGCGTGGGCCGACGCGGACCTGCCCATCAGCGGTCCGGGCGGCGCGTTCCGCGAGACCACGTTCTTTGGCTGGAGCGCCGGCGCGGCGCCGAGTTTGCCT
>NZ_LPWD01000388.1 GCF_001723295.1 Methyloceanibacter marginalis | reverse complement strand
GGCGCGCCCGCGCCTTGCCGCCTTCTGGCGCAGCGGTCTCAGCTTTCCCAACATGGCCGGCAACCTCAAAGGCGTGCGGGAGCTGTTTGTCGGGAGCGGCTTCGCCGCCATCGTCGCCGGCGAGTCTCCCGGCGTCGAGGATTCGATCCTGTTCGACCTCGATCGCGTCATTCGAATTCTCGAAGCGGAGAACACTCCCATCGCCGAGGCGGTCCAGGAACCGGCGCAGCGTAACAAGCTGGAGGCCTTGCGCGTGGCCCTGAAGAGCGCGCGCGACACGGCGTCGAGTCTCATCGCGCAAGGCGCCGGCCTCAGCTTCGGTTTCAACGCCATGGATGGAGATTGAGATCGATGGAGACTGATATGCAGCTCGACAGGCGCACGCTTCTCGTAAGTCTCGCCGGCGCCACGGCGGCGCTGAGCGTCCCCCAATCCGTTGCCGCGGCCTTTGCGCCGGAGCGCTTCGCCGCCGCGCGCAAGGATGATCGCGGTACCTACTCGGCGGCGCTTTTCGATTTGGAGCGCGGCGATCTGCGCTCCGTGGAGTTGCCGAGCCGCGGCCACGACATCGCGCTCCGGCCGGGCGGCAAGGAATGGGTGGCGTTCGCGCGCCGTCCCGGCCGCTTCGGCGTCGCCGTGCCCATGGACGGGCGCGAGCCCGTCTGGTTCTCGTCGAAGCCCGACCGCCATTTCTTCGGCCATGGCGTGTTCTCCGCCGACGGGCGGCTGCTCTACACCACGGAAAACGATTACGGGCGGGGCCGGGGGGTCATCGGGGTTCGCGACGCGAGCGCGGGCTACAAGCAGATAGGCGAGCATGCCGGCTATGGGGTCGGGCCGCACGACCTTGCACTCCTTTCGGACGGGCGTACCGCCGTGGTCGCCAATGGCGGTATCCTCACCCATCCCGACCGCAAGCGCGAGGAGCTCAACCTCGCCGACATGCAGCCTTCGCTCGTCTATGTGGACATCGAGTCGGGCGATCTCGTCGAGGAGCGGCGGCTCGCGCCCGAGCTTCACCAGTTGTCGATCCGCCATCTCACCGTCGCGCAGAACGACACGGTCGTGTTCGGCTGCCAGTATCGCGGGCCGGAACGGGATCTGCCGCCCTTGATCGGGTTCCACCGCCGGGGCGAGGAGCTTGTCGTCCTGCCGACCCCGGATACGACCCAAGCGGCGCTCAACAATTACATCGGGTCGGTCACGGCCGACGCCAGCGGCGCCATCGTTGCCGCCTCCGCTCCGAAGGGCGGCCTTATCACCTATTGGGACGTCACCGCCCGGCGCTCTTTGGGTACCTGTGCGCTCGGAGACGGCTGCGGGCTCGCGCCGACCCACCGGAGCGCAAGCTTCCTCTTGACCAGCGGCGACGGCTCGCTCGCCACTGGCGGCGCCGACGGCATCGTGGCGCGCACGTCCTCGCGCTACCATTGGGACAATCACGCCATCCTGGTGCGCTAGCGGCGGGGCACAGGCCGCGAACGCGTGACGGACGCGCGTCACACGGGCTTCCTATTCTTACCGCAATTGTCGGGCTAATTCGCGGCTCGTCCGGAACCTCCATGCACAGCCAACACTCTCAAAAACCGCAACTACCCGCGCGAGTGCCGCAAGAGCCGTCGCCCCCGCCACACCTGGCTCTTGGGAGCGCCTCCCGCCGGCTTGCGGGTTGGTGGCGCAGCGAATGGATGCGCGGCCCCTGGGGCAAGACGCTCAAGATCGGCGGCGCGGCCGTGGGCGTGCTCCTGGTGCTGCTCGCCGCCGTCAATCTGGTCCTCTCCGCCGACTGGGTGGAGGCGCGGGTCGCCGCCCGCATCAAGGAGCAGACCGGCCGCGATCTCACGGTGAACGGCTCGACGATCCTCTTGTTCACGCCCGGGCCGCACATCGTCATCTCCGACGCCAAGATTGTCGACCCGGAGGCGCAAGCCGGCACCGCCGATCTCTCCATCGCTAAGCTCAAGGTCGATCTCGCTTTCAGCGATCTGTTCAGCCGGCGGATCGATGCCGAGCGCATCGTTCTGGAGCGCCCTGTGCTCACCGTCCGCCTTGGCGAGGAGGCGCAGCGATGGGGCGATGCGGAAAAGCCGCTCAAGAAGATCCGGTTTGCCAAGGCCCAGATGAACGGCGACGGCGATAAGCGGCGTCGCGATCTGGTCCTCAAGGACGTGCGCATCGAGGACGGCACGGTCGTCATCGTCTATGACGGCGACGACGCCGAAGAGAAGCGCATCGAGCACATCGACACGCAGTTGAGCCTGCCGGCTGTGGGCGCCCCCTTGATCGGCGGCGGCACGCTTGAGTGGAAAGACCAGACGGTCCAGTTCAGCTTCGAGGTCACCACGCCCGCCGATCTGAGAGCGCAACGGCCGGCCGAGATTCAGCTGGCGCTCGACACGAAAGCGATCGCCGCGCGTTTCGACGGCACGCTCGCCACCGCGCCGCATCTCACAGGCCAAGGCCGGCTTTCGGCCAAGGCGGCCTCCATTCCCTCGGTGCTGGCCTGGATGCGCGAAACCCCGGCTGTCTCGAGCGCATCGGAGACGGCGAGCTGGCAAGCGACGTATCCTGGACCGAGGGCGAGATCACCTTGAGCAACGCCCGTTTCGCGCTCGAACATGCAAGCGGCCAAGGCGA
>NZ_LPWD01000387.1 GCF_001723295.1 Methyloceanibacter marginalis | reverse complement strand
AACGGCGCCGGCAAGACCACGGTGTTCAACTGCATCACCGGGTTCTACAAGCCGACCGAAGGCCGAACCACCCTGACGCAGTCCGACGGCGACTATTTCTATCTCGAACGGCTCGACGATCACGAGATCAACGCGCAAGCGCGCGTGGCCCGCACCTTCCAGAATATTCGCCTGTTCCCCGGCATGACCGTGTTGGAGAATCTGATGGTGGCGCAGCACAACGTGCTGGCGCGCGCCTCCGGCTTTACCTTTGGCGCCATCCTCGGTCTCGTGAATTTCGGCCGTGCGGAAAAACACGCCGTCGATCTCGCCCGCTACTGGCTCGATCAAGTGGGTCTTACGGAGCGCGCCGACGAAGCGGCGGGAGACCTCTCTTACGGCGATCAACGGCGGATCGAGATCGCGCGCGCCATGTGCACGCGGCCGTTGCTTCTGTGTCTCGATGAACCTGCCGCCGGGCTCAATGCGCGGGAAAGCGACGCGCTCCAACGAGCTGCTCCATGCCATCCGCGAGACGGAGAAGATCGCCATCTTCCTCATCGAGCACGACATGAGCGTGGTCATGCGCATCTCCGACCACATCATCGTGCTCGACTACGGCAAGAAGATCGCCGACGGCACGCCGCAAGAGATCCGCGACGACCCCCATGTGATCGCCGCGTATCTCGGCGTGGCCGACGAGGAGATCGACGAAGTAAAGTCCGGGGTGCGGCCATGAGCGCCGAGGCGCTGCTTTCGCTCGACAGCGTGACCGCCTGCTACGGGCGCCTGCCCGTGCTGCATGACGTGAACCTCGACATCAAGCCCGGCGAGATCGTGGCCCTGATCGGAGCAAACGGCGCCGGCAAGACGACGACGATGATGACGATCTTCGGCCGGCCCCGTGCCAGCCAGGGCCGCATCGTCTTCCACGGCAAGGATATTGCCCAGTTGCCGACGCACGACATCGCGCGGCTGGGGATCGCGCAATCGCCAGAGGGCCGGCGCATCTTCCCGCGCATGACGGTGATGGAAAATCTCCAAATGGGCGCCATCATCGCCGGCGACCCGGACGGCTTCGATCGCGACCTGGAGCATGTGCAGACACTGTTTCCGGTGCTGAAAGAGCGCGCCGATCAGCGCGGCGGCACGCTGTCGGGCGCGAGCAGCAGATGCCTCGCCATCGCCCGCGCGCTGATGGGCCAGCCCAAGCTGCTGATGCTCGACGAGCCGTCGCTGGGGCTTGCACCTTTGATCGTCAAACAAATCTTCGCGGCGATCGAAGAACTGAATAAAGACGGGCTCACGGTTTTTCTGGTGGAGCAGAATGCCTATCACACGCTGAAGCTGGCCGACCGCGGCTATGTCATGGTCAATGGCCGCATCACCATGTCGGGGACGGGCGCGGAGCTCCTCGAACGGAAAGAAGTGCGCGCTGCGTATCTCGAAGGGGACACCGCCGTGCTGAAGGAAACGAACGGAGCATGAGCGCGCTCACCCCATCGCTGACTCCATGGCTCACCGATGACGGCTTGCGCGTGTTCCTCGCGCTCACGGTGATCATCGGCGGCGGGGCGGCGTTCCTTGCCGGCCGCGGCCTGGCGCGCGGCTGGAAGCCGCTCTGGCGCGTGTTTTTCTACATGGCGCTGCTGAGCGCCGCGGTCCGCTTCTTCAACTACGCCCTATTCGACGGCGCGCTGCTGTCGCCTTACTATTATCTCGTCACCTACGCGGTGTTGGTCGCCTGTGCCTTACTCGGCTTCCGCATGATGCGGACGACGCAGATGGTGACGCAATATCGCTGGCTTTATGCGCGCACCAGCCCGCTGACTTGGCGTGCACGGGACGCCTGAGCTAGTCTGACGCGCCCGGGTTTTGAAGGAGATGGGAATGATGCGTTTGGCAGGGCTGATCGCCGTCCTCGCGGCAAGTCTCGTGCTCGGCGGCTGCGACGGCGCGGAAGACAATCCCGACGTCGTCAAGATTGCCGTGGCCGGTCCCGTGACCGGGCAATACGCCTCCTTCGGCACGCAGATGACCAATGGCGCCGAGCAAGCGGTCGCCGACATCAACTCGGCGGGCGGCGTGCTCGGCAAGAAACTCGATCTCGAGGTCGGCGACGACGCGTGCGACCCGAAACAAGCCGTGGCCGTAGCCAATCATTTGGCTGGCCAGGGCGTGGCGCTGGTCGCCGGGCATTTCTGCTCGGGCTCGTCCATTCCCGCCTCGAACGTCTATGCCGAGAGCAAGGCGGTGATGATCTCGCCGGC
>NZ_LPWD01000386.1 GCF_001723295.1 Methyloceanibacter marginalis | reverse complement strand
GTAGTCCATGAGAAAGAGCATCGCACGCGGGTTCTCCTCAAGATTGCCGGTCGAGATATATTGCCGGTTGCCGGAAAAGTCGGCGAAGGCGAGCGTGTTGTGATCGAGCACATGCAAGACGCCTGGCGGTCCGCCGCGGTGCTGGATGTAGGGTTGGCCGTCCCGCTCGCGGTCGCCAAATAGAAAGACCGCTGCTCGGCGATGAACGCGGCAAGGCCGGCATCGATCGCCGTTCGCGCCGAGCCTTTCTCCTCCAGCCGCGCATAGTTCTGCCGCGAGCCGCGGCGGGTCTGCGCGCCTTCACGGCGGGCGAGAAGGCAAGGTCCATCCAGGTGCTCATGCGGTCCTCTCCAGTCCAGGCATGGCGATGAAGCCTGGGAGCGCTTCGATACGGCCGATCCAGGCGCGGATCGCAGGGTAGCCATCGAGCGGGACGCCGCCTTCATGGCCGAGCGCGACGTAAGGCATGCACGCGATATCGGCGATGGTGGCGCGGTCGAGCGCGAGCCAATCGTTCTTGCTCAAATGCGCTTCCAAAATTCCGAGGATGCGTGCCGCTTTCTCGCGCGCTTTGTCGATGTCGAGGGGAAAGCCGAACTTGTCGTGGAGGCGCGCGTCGTTCGGTCCGCGTGCGATTTCGCTTTCGGCCACCATGAGCCAGCTGACGACACGCGCCATCTCGACCGGGTCGGCGGGCAGCCAGCTCTCACCGCCATATTTACGGGCGAGGTAGACGAGAATCGCTTGGGAGTTCCGCAAGACGATTTCGCCGTCTTCCAAGACGGGAATCTCGCCGAACGGGTTCATATCGATGAGGGGGCTCGCTTTGTGAGCTCCAGCCATGAAGTCGACCGGCTCGATGTCGAGTTCGAGACCGAGCAAGGCGCAGAACAGGCGCACCTTGTAGCAATTCCCCGACGGTTCCAGGTCGTACAGCTTGCGGGTGTCCATGCCTCTCCCTCCTTGTGTTCGTCGACGTGACGAATATGGGCATTCCGAATGGCGGCTGTATGGGGTAATTTCCCAATAGATACTCCAGGAAAATGGAATAATAGGTGGACCGGCTCGCTGCCATACGTGTCTTCGTCGCTGTCGCCGACGCCGGAGGCCTGTCCGCTGCGGGGCGGCGGCTCAGCATGCCGCTCACGACCGTTAGCCGGCATTTGAAGGCGCTCGAGGACGATCTCGACGTGCGGCTCATCACCAGGACCACAAGGCGGCTCACGTTGACGGAGCCGGCCGGGCCTATCTCGAGACGTGCCGGCGCGTGCTCGCCGATCTCGATGCGGCGGAGCGGCGCCTTGCGGGCGAGCAGGCCGAGCCGCAAGGCGTGCTGGCGCTCACTGCGCCGATCCTGTTTGGACGGTGCCATGTACAGCCTGTGGTGCATGCTTATCTCGAT
>NZ_LPWD01000385.1 GCF_001723295.1 Methyloceanibacter marginalis | reverse complement strand
GAGTCCGGCTTGCGCCGGAATGACGGAGAATAGATCACGGAGGATTGCGGTTTGAGCGAGCAAGTCGAACGGGAGACCATGGAGTTCGATGTGGTAATCGTCGGCGCTGGCTGCGGGCGTCGCCGCGGCGATCCGCCTGAAACAGCTCGCCGCCGAGAAGGACAAGGAGGTCTCCGTCGTCGTCCTGGAGAAGGGCTCGGAGGTCGGCGCCCATATTCTCTCCGGCGCGGTGCTCGATCCGGTTGGTCTCAACAAGCTCATTCCCGATTGGCGCGACAAGGGTGCCCCGGTCAAGGACGCGGTCAGCGAGGACCACTTCTATTATCTGACCTCCGAGACGGGCGGCATCGGCCTCCCCAATCTCTTGATGCCGCCGCTCATGAGCAATCACGGCTGCTACACCGGCAGTCTCGGCAATCTCACCAAATGGCTCGGCGAGCAGGCCGAAGCGCTCGGCGTCGAGGTCTATCCCGGCATCTCCGTGACCGAGGCTATCATCGGCGCGAACGGCGAGATCGAAGGCGTCATCACCGGCGACATGGGCGTGGCCCGCGACGGCAGCCACAAGGACTCATACACGCCGGGCATCGCGCTCACCGGCAAGTACACCCTGCTCGCCGAAGGTGCGCGCGGTTCGCTCACGAAGCAGCTCATCAAGAAATACGATCTGGCGCGCGAGAGCGGCACGCAGAAATTCGGCATCGGCCTGAAGGAGCTGTGGGAGATCCCGCCCGAGAAGCACAAGCCCGGTCTCGTCCAGCACACCATGGGCTGGCCGCTTCAGGACGATACCGGCGGCGGCTCCTTCCTCTATCATTTCGGCGAGAACCTGGTGTCGGTCGGCTTCGTCGTCCATCTCGACTACACGAACCCCTATCTCAATCCGTTCAAGGAGTTTCAGCGCTCCAAGCACCATCCGCGCATTAAGCAGCATCTCGAAGGCGGCAAGCGCATCGGCTATGGCGCCCGGGCGCTGACCGAGGGCGGCTGGCAAGCGATTCCACAGCTCGTCTTTCCAGGCGGCGCGCTGATCGGCTGCTGCGCCGGCTTCATGAACGTGCCGCGCATCAAGGGCTCGCACAACGCCATGCTGTCGGGGATGATGGCGGCGGAAGCCGCTTTCGATGCGATCGAAGCCGGCCGCGCCCGCGACGTGCTCGAAGCCTATCCGGAAGCGCTGAAAGCGAGCTCGCTCGCCAAGGAGCTGAAGAAGGTCCGCAACGTGAAGCCGCTCTGGTCGCGCTTCGGCACGAGGCTCGGCGTCATGCTGGGCGGCATCGACATGTGGCTCAATACGATCTTCCCGTTCCTCGGCCACACCCTGAATCACAAGAAGGCGGACTTCGCGAGCCTGGACACGGCGGCGGAGTCGAAGCCCATCGACTATCCGAAGCCCGACAACGCGCTCTCTTTCGACATTCTGTCCTCGGTGTTCCTGTCGAACACGAATCACAACGAGGACGAGCCGGTGCATCTCGTGCTCAAAGATCCTTCGATCCCCATCGAGCAGAACCTTCCCGAATATGCCGAGCCGGCCCAGCGCTATTGTCCCGCGGCGGTCTACGAGGTGGTGGAGGAGGGGGGCACGGCGCGCTTTCAGATCAACGCGCAGAACTGCGTCCACTGCAAAACCTGCGACGTGAAGGATCCCGCGCAGAACATCGATTGGGTGCCGCCGGAAGGCGGCGACGGGCCGAACTACGCCAATATGTAGTGCGCGGGCGCGCGGTTACCGCATAAGGGCCGCGCCATGGGGCCATAAACGCGCCGCGTTTGCCCCGCAAAAAGCTGGTTTGCAGGGTCGGGAAAAGCACCTAACCTTGCCGTGAGGGCCAACAAGCACTGGGGCGGCGGAAAGCCGGACCGACAATATGATGAATCCTGACAGGGCACCGCTGCGCAAATGGGCGTGGAGGTCTCTCCTCCTCGTTACCATCCTCGCCGCGCCTGCCGCCTACTCCGAAGTCGTTCGCTCAGATTCCGAGGATCTGGAGACGGGCACGCTTCTCGGCAATTACCTCTCGGGCCGCGTCGCCCGCGGCAGTCACGATACGATCGCCGCCGCCGATTTTTATTCCAAGGCTTTGGCTGGCGATCCGGACAATGAGGTCATTCTCGAGCAGACCTTCTTGCTCGAGACGGCGGCCGCCCATTGGGATCGGGCCAACGAGCTTGCCGCGGAGCTGGTCAAGGCCGAGCCGTCTCACCGCATCGCTCAATTCTTGCTTGGCATCGACGCCTTCAAGAAGGGCGACTACGCGACGGCCGATGAGCATTTCGCCGCGGCGCGTCAAGGTCCCATCGCCGATCTCACCTCGACGCTCGCCCGCGCCTGGGTCCAGGAGGCCGCCGGCAAGCACACCGAGGCGTTTGCCACCCTCGACACCCTGAGCAGCGCCGATTGGGCGCAGTATTACCAGCGCTACCATCGCGCGCTCATCGCCGATGTCGCCGGCCGGCATCAGCTCGCGCGCAAATCCTACATCCAGGCGTTCAAGCGGAACCCGACCACGCTTCGCGTGGCCGACGCCTTCGCGCGCCATGCCCTGAACAGCAACGACCGCGAGCTTGCCGTCGAGACCATCAAGACGCATATCGCCAAGGCGGCGCCGCATCCGCTGTCCGAGGCGCTGCTGGCGCAGATCGAGAACGGCGAGACGCCGCCCTTCATGGCGGAGACGCCCGCGGACGGTCTCGCCGAAGTGTTCTACGGCATCGGCGATGCGCTCGCCGGCGAAGGCGGCCTCGACATGGGCATCGTCTTCCTTCAGTTCGCCATCCATCTGAAGCCGGATTTCCCGCTCGCCTATGTCGCGCTTGCCGAAGCTTATGAGACCGCCAAGAAATACGACGCGGAGATCGCGGCGTTCGATCACATTCCCGAGTCCTCGCCGCTTTGGGTCAATGTGCAGATCCAGAAGGCCTTTGCGCTGAACTCTCTGGAGAAGGTCGACGAGGCGCAGGCGCTGCTTGAGAAGATCATCGCGGCGGACCCGAAGGACATCAG
>NZ_LPWD01000384.1 GCF_001723295.1 Methyloceanibacter marginalis | reverse complement strand
GGCCCGTGTCGCGCACCGCGAAGCGCACGACCGCCCCGCCGTCCTTCGCCGATGCCGGAGCCGGTACGATCGTCAAGGCCACGCCGCCCTGATCGGTGAACTTGATGGCGTTGCCCACGAGATTCATCAGGATCTGGCGCACGCGCATCTCATCGCCGATCACCGTCTTGGGTAGGTCGGGGGCGGCGAACCAGCCGATCTCGAGCCCCTTGTCGCGGCCGCGCGGTGCCAAGAGCTCGATGACGCCTTGCGCGGCGTCGGCGATCTCGAATGGCGCGGCGCGCAGCTCGATCTTGCCCGCTTCGATCTTGGAGAAGTCGAGCACCTCGTCGATCAGGGAGAGCAGCGTGGTCGCCGAGGTGGAGATCGCGCGCGCGTAGGTGCGCTGCTCCGGCGAGAGTTGCGTGTCCAGCAGAAGCCCGGTCATGCCGAGAATGCCGTTCATCGGCGTGCGAATTTCGTGGCTCATCGAAGCGAGGAAACGCGACTTCGCGTGGCTTGCGGTCATCGCGTGATCGCGGGCCTGGGCCAGGGCCATCTCCGCCGCGCGCTGCTCGGTGATGTCGCGGCCGACGCTTTGCACCTCGCGCACGCCGCCGTCTTCGCCGGCCACGGGAAAATCCTCCCACACGAACCAGCGCGGCCCGGCCGTCGTCGAGAGCTCGACCACCCGGCTGGTGCGCTCATCGTTGTCCGGTGGCGCATCGTCCTTGCCGTCGCTGTTGAGCACGGGAAGCTGGAAAGGCTGTCCGAGCGCCGTCTCGCGCGCGAGCCCGAAGGTCCGGCAGAAGGCATCGTTGACGAAGGAAAGGCGACCGTCCGCGTCGCGCCGCGAGATCACGTCGCCTTGATGATCGAGCAGATCGCGATAGCGCGCTTCGCGCTCGCGCACTTCCCATTGCAGGTCTTTCAGGGATTCAAGGCTAGAGTCGAGCCTGGTGGCCATCGCCTCCAGCCGCGCTTCGCCCGCGTCGGATTTGCGGTTGGCGACCAGGACCAGCAACGTAACGCCGAGCACCAAGGGCAAGAGGGCGAGCGTGGTGGTGGTGCCGAGAAGCACAAAAGAAAGCGCGATGAGCGCCAGGGCGAACAGCCCGAAGGCCACTCGCACGCCCATCCCACCGGCGCAGTCAGCGCCGAAGCTCTGCCGGATCATACGCTGCACTGTTTGACGCCGATTGTTATCGCCGGGC
This sequence comes from Methyloceanibacter marginalis, assembly GCF_001723295.1. Classification (GTDB taxonomy): domain Bacteria; phylum Pseudomonadota; class Alphaproteobacteria; order Rhizobiales; family Methyloligellaceae; genus Methyloceanibacter; species Methyloceanibacter marginalis. The sequence goes on along the minus strand of NZ_LPWD01000384.1, from coordinate 327 downwards.
TTTGAGCCCGCCGGTTTCATTGGCGCCAAGAGAACCAGAGAAAGCTTGAAAAACCTTTAGCGGCGGGCCCCGCTCACGCCGCCGCCCGGGCCCGGCGCAAGGTTTCGCCGCGATAGCTCAGGGCCTCGGCGATATGGATGCGCGCGACCTTGCTCTCTCCGTCGAGGTCGGCGAGCGTCCGCGCGACACGCAGCGTCCGGTGATAGCCCCGCGCGCTGAGCGACAGCGCATTGGCGGCGTCGCGCAACAGAGAAAGGCCCTGCTTCTCCGGCGCGGCGATCTCCTCGAGGAGCGCGCCGTCACATTCCGCATTGGTGCGCACGCGCG
>NZ_LPWD01000383.1 GCF_001723295.1 Methyloceanibacter marginalis | reverse complement strand
GGCCGGGACAAGCCCGGCCATGACAAGGAACAGTCATTGAGAACAACTCACACAAACCTCGCGCGCGGCTCCGACCGGTCCCGCAAGCAGAGCTCCGTCAGCGCCCAGACCAGCGCGTCGACGCGGTCGGGGCTCGACCCGCCGGAGAGACCGTCCGCGCCGAAATCGCTCATCTCGTCTTCGAGCTGAGGCAACGCGCCCACATGGGACACGCGCCCTTGCTCGTACAAAGCCGCCACCGGCTCGGCGCGGAGAAACTTGCCGCGGTAAGCGCGCACAGGCTTAACCGGCACCGACCCATCCACTTGCCGCATCACCGCCTCGACCATGTCGCCGCCCTGGTTCACCTCGACCACGATGCGGTCGGCCTCGTGCGCGTGATAGGCGGCGATGGCGCGGCGCGCCCAGTCCAGAGGCCGCAAACCTTCGCGCGTCAGATCCGCCAGCACGTAAGCGCGTCCGTCGGGCGCGCGCCCCGCCACGACGATGCCGCAAGCATCCGCGCGCAGCCCGTGCGAGGCCGGCGGGTCGACCGCCACCACGACACGCCGAAGGTCCGGCGCCGCCGCAACCCGGCAGCGCTCCAGAAGCGCGCGCGGCCACAAACTATCCGGCCGGTCCTCCAGCAGCTCCGCCTCGAGCTCCTGACGCCCCAATCGGGTACCGCGATAGCGCCCGACGATCGCCGAGAGAAAGGACGGCGCCAGATTCGCCGCGTTGGCTGCGGTCGGCACCTTCGTCACCGCGCAGCGCGGGTCCGCGAGCAGCGCCTTGATCAGCGGGATCGGCCGCGGCGTGGTGGTCACCATCTGGCGCGGGGCGCTCCCGAGCCGAAGCCCGAATTGCAGCATGTCCCACGTTTCCGAAGGCCGCCGCCATTTGCCGAGCTCGTCGCACCAGGCGGCGGAGAATTGCGGCCCCCTTAAACTCTCCGGGTCTTCCGCCGAGAAGAGCTGCGCCACCGCGCCGCTCGCAAAGCGCACCTGCCGCTTCGAGGGCTCGTAACGGGGCCGCGCCTCGGGCGGATGCACGGCGAGCAGGCCGGACACGCCTTCGATCATCACGGCGCGCGCGTCCGCCAAAGTCTCGCCCACGAGCGCGATGCGGCATATCGGCGCGTCGCCCGCGAGCGCGCGCACCCATTCGGCCCCCGCCCGCGTCTTGCCCGCGCCCCGGCCCCCCAGCATCAGCCAGGTCGTCCAGTCGCAGCCGCTCGAAGCGCAGGCCGGCGGAAGCTGATCCTCCCGCGCCCACAGCGAGAAATCGTAGTGCAGCGCCGCGAGATCGCGTTCCGAATGCGTCGCAAGGAGGCGCTCAAAGGTCTCCGCTGCCCGAGAGACGCGCAAGTCGTTCCGCAAGATCGCGGCGAAGGCGGTCCGCATCGTCTTCTGTCCTCGCGCCGGTTGTGCCGGCGTTCTCGTTGGCGTTGTCGGCGTGTTTATTGGCTTCGCGCGCGGCGTCTTCCAGCGCGCCGAGCTTGGTGATGATCTGCAGGATCGCGGTCAGCGTGCGCGTGTCGCGCTCGGTGTCCGCGGCGTTTTGCGGGCCGTCCTTTCGCTCGGCCATGCGCAGCTCGAGCTCGGTCAGCTTCGCGTCGAGGATGGCGTGGAGCCGCTTGTTGAGCCGCCCGCGCCGCAGCTGCGACGGGGTCGGCGGCTCGCCCGCGCGCGGTCCGGACCAGCGCGTCGGCCGCTTCACGCACGGCGCCACGCGCACCCAGCCTTCGGCGCGCTGGCGCTC
>NZ_LPWD01000382.1 GCF_001723295.1 Methyloceanibacter marginalis | reverse complement strand
CGGGCGCGCTCGGCGGCGCGGGCAAAGCGGACCGTGGCCTCGGTGTTGAACAGGCGATAATCGTCTTCCGGGAGGCCGGACATGGCGTGGGGGATGCCGGCGGTGTGGATCACCGCATCCACCTCGGCCAGGGCCTCCGACATATTGTAGGGCTGCGACAGGTCGCCGATGAGGACGCTTGAACAGCCTTCCGGCATCATCGTGGGCCGGCGCAAGAGCACGCGGACGCGGTAGCCGCGCTCGGGCAGCGCCTTCAGCAAATATTGGCCGATAAAGCCCGTGGCGCCGGTTAGCGCCACGAGCGGTTTCCGGTCGGGTTGCTGTGGTCGTGCGCCCGTCATGCCGCTCCCGCCGTCCGGGCAGGACACGCTAAGGCCCGGCCCGGCCTCAAGACGTCATGAGTTCACAACCACATTGGGGCCAGAGCAAGCCCTCCCACATGGGACGGCTTGCCGCTGGCGAAGTCTGCCCTAGTAGGGATAGCAGGGCGGATAGGGGTAGTAGCCGCAAGCTGGCGCCCCGTAATAGCCGGGGCTTGCAACGGCAGCGCCCACGGCGGCGCCGGCCGCGACGCCTGCTCCGAGGCCACGCCCGGCCGCCTATACCAGGCGCCGTGCCAAGCCGGCCGGCCGCCATAGGCATTGAAGTGGCCGCCGTGAGGGCCGCTGTAATGGGCGGCGAAGCGGTCGATGAAGAGCGCGGCAGCGCCTTCGGCGTCCTCGAGATCGCCTTCGAGCACGGAAACGTCGAAGGTCAGCGTGTCGCCGTCGAGCTTCGGCGATTTCAGCACCACGACGGCGTCCTTCACCGAGCCGCCGTCATTGCCGAGCACGGAAATCGTGGCGTTGGGCGGGCTCTTGGCAAAGCTTTCGGCACCTTCATCCCATTCGCGGATGAAATGCGAGGTCAGAACGTGCCCCGCGGCATGGACGGGACGGTCGGCGAAGACGATCGAATTGGGCGAGACGCCGGTGAGCGTCAGCGTATTGCCGTCGAGGCTCGCGCCTGACGCATTGAGCACGGCGAGCGAGGCGACCATCTCGTTCGAGTGCGAGCCGATGGATTTCTTGGCGGGATGGCTGATGGCGTCTTCGGCCTGCGCCAAACCGGGCGCGGTCATGAAGGCCAGGGCCGTCAGCATACAGAGAGTGCGGGTAAGGGTCATGTTCGTGCCTCCTCCTGGGGCGATGGGAACGTTGCTCCGTTCCAAGAGGGGGGACGATAGCCGAGATTCGCAAACGAGATGTGTAAGCCGTGCCTTGGTGATTCCTTCGAAACCAAGCGATTTGCGGTCTCGCGAGCCCGCCGATCGCTAGAACTTGAAGCTCACCGCGGCGTCGACCACGTCGCCCTCGAACGTGTTTTCGGCGCCGACTCATGATAGCCCTTGACGATGATGGTGAGGGCCTTGGCGGGGTCGGCGTTGGTGGTGAAGGTCAGAATCGGACCGACGGCGTAGACTTTGGACTCGACGCGCCAAGCCGCGCGCCGGCGCCGCTGTCACCGGTGGTCTGGATCATGGCGTAGCTCACCACGCCCAGACCGAGCGGCCCGAAATTCTTGGTGATCGAACCTTCGAGATTGAG
>NZ_LPWD01000381.1 GCF_001723295.1 Methyloceanibacter marginalis | reverse complement strand
GGCATCAACGGGGTGCGGGTCATGAGCATCTCGAACCTTACGTAAAGGGGTAGCGCTATCTCTCTCGCCCCCTCCGGCGAAAGAGCCAAACGAACCAATTGAGGGGAATGGGCCCTATATAGGGGCAGAGGCGGCTCTAGGCAATTGGCTCTTGGAGGCTTTTTAGGCTCCGACTTTCAGAGGGGCGCGCGTATTCACGACGCCCCGGCAGCGGCCGGCTTGGCAGCATCCTCATGGAGAGGCTCGTCGCCTTCCGATGGTGGGGCGACAGCCAGTTCACGAATGAGCAGCCGGACACAGTGTCTGTCGAGCCCATGGCTCTCAGCAAAGTACTGCAGATCTATGTCTTCAGTTCCAGCCAGGAACGCATTGCAAAACTGCAGGTATTGTCGTTGCCGTTCAGCCAAAGAAACCTCCCAATTCCGGAGAGCTAAACCTGCAGTTCGCGAGGGGGTTCCTTTGTGTGAAATCGATGACGGTCTGAATCCGTACCGAGTCCTCGATTGTGCCGGTCGGTCGGGAGGCAGACAATTGGGGCATGAAAGAAATCCCCCATAAGCACGCTTTCTCACCCGAGGAGCTCAGAACGATCGATGCTGCCTTCCGGTCGGCTTGGACCGTCCTCCATGTCTCCGGGCCCTATGAAAAGTGGAGCGATAAGGAAGGCCTGAAGCTGGCGCTGCGCAAAAAGATGTTCGCCTTCGCCTGCCACGGCGTCACCGGACGCGAGGCCCTGACAACCATCACCTTGAGAAATTTCGGTCTCTGAGAGCAAAGTCTCTGAGGGACTCTTCAAAAGCCCGGCTCCTTCCCGCCGGGCTTTTTCTCAATGTCGCGCGCCACTCTTGGTTTTGCGCGCCAACTCGCACGCCGTTTTACGACCTCGGTTCCGCAACACGGCTTGCTCAGGAACACGCTCCCTGAGACCGACCGCTTTGGATTGACTGGATTGCCCGAGGCATAGATCACAGGAAAATCGCCTCGCACGCCCCGGGCGGCCTCCGCGACATCCCATCCATTCAGGTAGCCGGCGAGTTGGATGTCGGTGACCAGCAAGTCGATCTCCTGCCCGTTCCGCAGGCATTCGATGGCACCCTCGCCGGTGCTCGCCTCCTCCACCTCCCAGCCCGCGTCTTCGAACGCCGCCGCCATGTCAGCCCGGATCAGCCACTCGTCTTCTACGAGCAAGGCAACGCCACAAGATCGGGAATGGGCCAAATTCAGCTCCGGTCGTCAGTTTAAGTAGACGCGCCTCTTATTCTTCAAACCCGCAGCTTCCGTTTCGTGTTCCAAGTAATGTACGAAATCGTACCAAAGGTCGATTTGACAGTGTCCCCCAAGAGCGTAGGCTGAAGCATCGGCCGCCAGGATATCCGGGCGCGGCCGGCTGGGAGACGAAAATCGCGCTCTTGCCCTCTAGGGGAACGAGCGCGTGACGCAATCCACAAAATATGATGGGCCGAATCGGCTTCTTGCCGCGCTGTCGCGGCGTGACTTCGATCTCCTGGAACCTCATCTCGTCGACGTCGACCTTCCTGTCCGAAAAAGTTTGGAGAGGCCCAATCGCCGCATCACGGCCGCGTATTTTCCCGAGGACGGCATCGCTTCGGTGGTGGCCAACGGCAAGGTCGGCAGCGGCGTCGAGGTGGGCTTGATCGGCCGCGAAGGCATGACGGGCGGCGCCGTTCTTCTGGGAGCGGATCGCGCCACCTACGACACCTTCATGCAGGTTCCCGGAGACGGTCTCTGCATGAAGATCGCCGACCTGAAGCGCTGCGCCGCCGAGAGCGAGAGC
>NZ_LPWD01000380.1 GCF_001723295.1 Methyloceanibacter marginalis | reverse complement strand
GAGGACTTCCAGCTCGACCTCATCATTGGCGAAGGCCCCGCCGCGCGCTCGGTGCGCATCGATCTCGCCAAGTTCACGCTGGTCGCCGCCACCACGCCGGACCGGGCTTCGTCACCACACCATTGCGCGAGCGCTTCGGCATTCCTATCCGGCTCGAGTTCTACACCGTGCAGGAGCTCGAAGAGATCGTGCGGCGCGGCGCGAGACTCCTCGGTCTGCCACTCACCGACGAAGGCGGACATGAGATCGCCCGGCGGCGCGCGGCGCGCCGCGCGCGCGCGCGCGCGCCGCGCGATCTCGTCGCCTTCGTCGGTGAGTGGCAGACCGAGGAGTCTCGCGCCGCGCCGCACGATCTCTTCGAGCTCCTGCACGGTGTAGAACTCGAGCCGGATAGGAATGCCGAAGCGCTCGCGCAATGGTGTGGTGAGAAGCCCGGTCCGCGTGGTGGCGGCGACCAGCGTGAACTTGGCGAGATCGATGCGCACCGAGCGCGCGGCGGGGCCTTCGCCAATGATGAGGTCGAGCTGGAAGTCCTCCATGGCGGGATAGAGGATCTCCTCCACCGCCGGGCTAAGCCTATGAATTTCATCGATGAAAAGAACGTCGCGATCTTCGAGATTGGTGAGCAGCGCCGCCAGATCGCCGGCCTTGGCGATCACCGGCCCTGAGGTGGCGCGAAAATTGACGCCGAGCTCGCGCGCCACGATCTGGGCAAGCGTCGTCTTGCCGAGACCGGGGGGACCTGCGAACAGCACATGATCGAGCGCATCCCGCCGCGCGCCGCGCCGCGCGATGAAAACTTTGAGATTGGAGCAGACCTTGGCTTGGCCGATGAACTCCGAGAGTGTTTGCGGCCGCAGCGCCGCCTCCGGCTGATCGTCGTCCCGCTTCGCCGAGCCAGCACACGCTCATTCATTGGGCGAGTTCCTTAAGCCCGAGGCGGATCAACTCTGCGGCGCCGGCTTCGCGTCCCGCCGCAGCGATCGCGGTGCTGATTGCCGCGGCCGCCTCGCCGTGGGCATAGCCGAGATTGGTGAGCGCCGAAACCGCATCACGCGCGGCGAGTCCTTCTGGCAGCACGGCAATGGGGTGAGGTGCGCCGCCGCCGATTGCGATAGCGGGCGCGAGCGCCGGCATCTTGTCCTTGAGCTCGGCGACGATGCGCGCGGCGACCTTCGGCCCGACGCCTTGAGCGCGCGCGACATGGTTCTTGTCCTGAAGCGCCACGGCGTTGGCGAGATCCGCCGCCGACAGCGTGCCGAGCACCGCGAGCGCCACTTTGGCGCCGACGCCCTGCACCGTTTGCAGCGCGCGGAACCAGGCCCGCTCATGCTCGGTGGCGAAGCCGTAAAGCCGGACGCCATCTTCTCTGAAATGGGTGTCGATCGACAGCGTCACCGGCTCGCCCACCGGCGGCAGTGCGGACAGTTGGCGCGCGCCGAGCGTCACCTCGTAGCCGACGCCGCCCACGTCGATGATCGCCGTGGTGAGCGTGAGGGACTCCACGATGCCCGTGAGCTTGCCGATCATGGCAGCGCCCTCTCCGCTAAAGCAATGGACTCCGTGAGCTTCGTCCAACGCCGTGAATGAGCATGCGTGATGGCGATGGCGAGCGCGTCGGCTGCGTCCGCGCAGTCGGGCACCGCCCGGGGCAGCAGACATTTCACCATGGCGCGGATCTGATCCTTGTCCGCGTGGCCCGCCCCCACCACGGTCTTCTTCACCGCGTTAGGCGCATATTCGGCGATCACCAGACCCTGCAAGGCGGGCACCAGCATGGCGATGCCCCGCGCCTGGCCGAGCTTCAGCGTCGCCGCGGCATCCCGATTGACGAAGGTCTGCTCGATGGCCGCTTCCACAGGCGCAAGCTGCGCCAAGACTTGCGAGAGCCCGTCGAACAATTGGCGCAAGCGCATCCCGAGGCTGTCGTCCGCGTCCGATGAAACCGAGCCGCAAGCCACATAGCCAAGTCTGACCCCATCGGTGTCGATGACGCCCCAGCCCGTGCGCCGCAGGCCCGGATCGATGCCCACAATGCGAATCGCGTCCCTCATGGCCGAATCGTAGCACAGGGCGCGGCACCGGCAGGATGCCAGGAGAGGCAAATCAACCGCCACGGGGAACGGTTTTTGCTAGCCCGGCGTTAGGGGTTTGGGCGTAGGCTGCGTGAGTTCCGAGGGGAAGCCAACTCCAAGCGCCCAAAGGGATTTGCTAGGGGGAGCACCGCCATGACCGGTGCCAGTCACGTCCTCGACCCTGTCGAGGCCGCAAAAGACGACATCAGCAGGTCGAAGCGGCTTATCGCTTCGACCCTCGACGACCTCACGCAACATCACAGCTGGCTGGAAAGCTACCACCGGGACGAACGGCGCCGGGCCCAACGCCTGAGACGCGAGGATGCGCTGCACCGCCTCGAACTGAGGCGCCAGCGCGCCGCGTGGCTGTCCCGGCGCTTTGCCCTCGCCACCTATGGCTTTGCCCGGACCACCACCGTCTTCCTGGTGCGGAACGGCAGGGCCTTTCTCACCTGGGCGGCACCACGCGCCCATTCGCTTTCGCGCCTCATCATGCGATGGATCTCTGCGGGCGCCTTCTGGGCGTGGCGCACCGGACTTTCGCTGTCCCGCACCGGCCTTGAGGCGAGCGCCGCCGGACTTACTTGGACGATCCGCGCCTCGGACCAGGCCGGCATCGTCTTCCGGCAGCGGGTGTCAATCTATGCCGCCCTCTTGAGCGCCGAGGCGGCCATCTACGCGGCACCGGGCATCCGCAGAGCCTCGATCGGCTGGATACGCACAAGACATAGGGCACGGCGCATCACGTCCACCTTGGAGGCGCGAATCTCCGGCGGCTGGACCAAAACGCGGAGCGCCGTGTCCCATTGGATCACGGTTGAGAGCCCAAGACTGGGGCGCGGGCTCGCTGACAACGTGACAGCGGGCACCACGCGAACGCGCGTCCTGGCTGCGGACCTCTCGCGCGCGGCTCTCAGACCGGCACGGACAGCTGGTCTTGGGCCGCGTTGCGAGTCCGGCAGGCTCTCGAGAAGAATGCGTCGACGGGACATCGCGCTCTGATCGTTCGTCCCGGCACGGCCTTGGTCTGCATCGAGCCGCAGCGCAGCGGATTGCCCGCCGTTCTTACAAGCTGACGCGCTAGCGATCCAAATAGCGGGCTTTGAGATCGCTGGTCCGCGCTTCGGTGTGTTCGAGCAGGCAGCTCAGAATGGCGCCCCCCGCGCCGCTGCCGCCATACCACTCGAAGCCCACGGCGTCGCAATCGTGCTCCTTGAATTCGATCCAGGCGCGTTGGGATACGAGCAGTTCCTCCTTCCACGCCTTCCGTTCTTTCGCGGGCAAATAGTCGGCGCCGCCAACTTGGGCCATGACCTTCTTCCACACGGCGTTCAGTTCCGCGTCGGCGCGTGTGTATGCCTTATCAAGGCATTCGCGCATGGCGATGGTGGTGGCGGCCTCCGCGCACGGGTCCGCCGCATGCGCCTGATCTCCAAGCCACGCCAAACCACCCAGAACCGCGGCGAGATACCATAATCGGCGCGGAGATTTGCGCATGTCCCCGTTCGCATGTGATAGAGCGCTCATCCAGCCCCCTTTGACTTGGCTGCCGTCAATCTTCCGCATTGTCATGGCCAAAGTCTCGCACGATCGGGCAAAGCTTTGAAAGCCAATGGGCATTCCAACACACGCCCGTCGCGGAGGAAATAACCGACCAATGCCGACCTGGCGACATCTTCTGTGTCTCGTTGCGATGACCTTGAGCATCGCGCTCGCCACGCCGCCGCTCCTGCGTGCCCAGGAGGCTCCGGCTAGCGCGCCCACGACAAACGAAACGCAGCCCGCCAAACCGGCCGAAACACCTGCAGCGAAAACGCCTACTGCTGAGTCCGCGCCATCCGCCGAAGGCGCGGACGAAAGCGCGCCGGAAGCGCCTGCTCCCGAGATCACCAACGACAAGGTCGTCGCCGACTTCAGCGCCGCGCTCGATCAATGGGCCGATCAGATCAAGGCGCAAGAGGAGGCATCGCCGACGAGGTGACCACCGACGAGGAGCTCAGGACCATTCCCGATCTCCTCGAGGCACTGCGCGAGGAGATCGACGAGAAGCGCGCGAAATTGAAACCCAAGCTCCAGGGCGCACGCGAACGGCTGGCGAAGCTTGGCCCCGCGCCGGAGGAAGGGGCGCCAAAGGAAAGTGCCGAGATCGCCGCGCAACGCAAGCGCCTCGAGGCCGAGGTCGCGGCCATCGACGGCAAGCTGAAGCAGGCCGATATCCTTTTCGTGCGCGCCGGCCAGTTGATCGACGCGGCGAACAACGAGCGCCGCAACCGCTTCACCGAGTCGTTGTTCAAACCGGTGCCGAACTTCTATTCCTATGTCATCCCGACGGGCCTGGAGCGCGTGCCTCAACGAACCGATCAAGTGCTCGCCGCAATCGGTGACTGGTTCGAGCGCGCCTGGAACATCGGCACTGTCTTTCTCATTCTTCTGTTCCTTATTCCGCTCGCCGCCGCCGCGGTCGTGGCGCGCTTCACCGGGCGGCACGAGGCGCGGCACGAGGTGGCGCGCCAGGCCGAGAAGGAGGCGCCGACCCTGCAGCAATGCGGCGCTACGGCCTTTATGAAGTCCGTGTGGGGATGCCTGCCGATCTGGACGGGGCTCGCCGTGTTTTACGCCATCACGCGTCCGCCGGGCTCGCAGACCCCACCTTCGAGGGATTTCTTCTCAAGGCCGTGCTCTCGATCGGTTGGGCGATCTTCCTTGGCAGTCTCGTCCGCCAGTCGCTCGTTCCCAAGAATCCGGCTTACAAGGTGATTCCGGCAAGCGAGTCCATGGCGTGGCGTATCGCGGGACTACTGTGGGCCCTGATTGCCTTCTGGCTGGTCGACCAACTCTCCGTGCTGACCGATAGCTTCGTGTTCATGCCCTATCAGGTCTCGGTGCTCCGCTCGGCGACCTTCGCCGCGATCTACGGTGTGCTCTTGGCCATCCTCCTTTTCGTCATTCAGTCGGGATTGACCACGCGCAAGGCGGCGTTCAGCGGTTGGCGCGGCTGGCTGTTCACGTTCATGGCACTGCAGGCGGCCATCATCCTGCTCGCCATGCTGCTCGGTTACGAATTGCTCGCCCGCTTCATCGGCACCCATCTTGTGACCACAACCGGGGTGCTGTGGATCATGTATCTGCTGCATCTCATGGCGGAGGACATTTCCAGCGTCAGCGTCATCTCCGGGGCGCCGATCGACGACGATCTCGACGAAGACAAGGACATGGGCGCGCCGTCGCTGCTGACCATCCGCATTATCGTCAGCCTGCTCCTCGACATCACCATTATCGCCGTCGGCGTCACCGTCTTGCTGCTTCTTTGGCGTTTCGATTGGGTCGAGGTGAAGGGCTGGATTCAAACGGCGTTCTTCGGCTTCCAATTCGGCAATTTAAACCTCTCGCTCCAATCCGTGCTCATTGCGCTCGGCGTCTTCGCGGCCGGCCTCTTACTCACGCGCTTCGTGCAACGCTGGTTCACGGGCCGGGTGTTCGCCGGCCGGCGCAGCGATTCCGGTGTCAACGAATCGGTGCGGGTCGGCTTGGGCTATCTGGGCTTCGTGCTCGCGGCACTTGCCGGCATCTCCTATCTCGGAGTCGACTTCTCGAATCTCGCTATCATCGCCGGCGCATTGTCGGTCGGCATCGGCTTCGGCCTCCAAAGCATCTTCAACAATTTTGTCTCCGGACTCATTCTGCTCGTCGAACGTCCCATCAAGATCGGCGACTACATCCAAGTCGGCGGCCAGGAGGGGACGGTCAAGAAGATCAGCGTACGCTCCACCGAAATCGAGACCATTCATCGGCAATCGGTGATCATTCCGAACGCCACGCTCATCACCGACCCCGTGGTCAACTGGATGCATCTCGACAAGAGCTGCCGCCTCGACATTCCCATCGGACGTCCGACGTACGACACCGACGTTGAGCAGTTGCGCTCCGTGCTGCTTGGCGTGGCGAGTGAGTATCGTGCCGTCTTGAAGTCGCCCCCGCCCGTGGTTTATTTCGCGGGGTTCGGCGACTTCTCGCTCGATTTCGAGCTCCGCGTGTTCCTGCGCGACGTACGCGAGCGCATAAAATC
>NZ_LPWD01000379.1 GCF_001723295.1 Methyloceanibacter marginalis | reverse complement strand
CGCGCAGCACATCCAGGGTCTTCCCATCCTGGTGCTGCGCTTCGGTCTCGCCGACGCAGATGATGGCGGTGAGCCCGGCGCGGTAGGCCGCGAGCGCCTTGGCGTTAACCAAGGCATCGGTCTCGCCGTGATCCAGACGCCGCTCCGAGTGTCCGACGATGACGGCGGTCGCGCCCGCATCGGCCAGCATTTCGGCGGAGATATCGCCGGTATGGGCGCCCGAGACCAAGGGATGGCAGTCCTGGGCGCCAAGCGCGATGTCCGAGCCGTCGAGCGCTTCGGCGGCTCGGGTCAGCAGGGTCGCCGGGGGGCAAACCATGACATCGGCATCCGGGACCGGCGCCGCTTTCAGTCGCGCCCGCAAGTCCGCCAGCTCGCCAAGCGCGCTCCCCAGGCCGTTCATCTTCCAGTTGCCGGCGACAAGCGGCCTGATCGCGGTCACGTTTCTTCCCCCCGTTCGTGCCTTTACAGTGTCCGGCTAAAGCGGTTTTTCTGGTGTTTCTGCGTGTTGCCGCGCTGGCTCTTGCTACCTATGATGCGCGCGCCGCGCCGGACCGTCCTACCATCGGACGCCGGCGCGGATTTGGCAATTCATGATAGAGAAGGTGATCGAGGCGTGGCACTCGACAGATTGCGCCAAGGCGCGGCAAAAACGGTTGGCCTGATCCTGGTCGGTCTCCTGGTGGTGAGTTTCGCCGTCTGGGGAATCGCCGACATTTTCACGGGCTATGGTCAGCAGACCCTCATCCGCGTCGGCGACACGGAAATCACCGCGCAAGATTATGCGCGCGCCAGCAGGGACGTGCTGCGGTCCATGAGCCAGCAGGCAGGACGCAGCCTCAGCCTTCAGGAAGCGCGCGCGGCGGGACTCGATACACGCGTGCTCGAACGGCTGATCGGCGGCGCTGCGGTGGATACCCATGCTACGCATCTGGGCCTCGGCATCAGCGACGATGCGTTGCTCGCGCAGATCACGAAGGACCCGGCCTTCCAGGACGGCGCCGGGAACTTCAGCCCCCTCGCCTTCCAAGCCGCGCTGCGCAATATCGGCATGACCGAAGCGGGCTATCTCTATTCGCTGCGCGAACAGAACCTACGGCGGCAGCTGCTTGTCACTGTCGGCGAAGTGGCCAACAGCCCCAGGGCGCTGATCGATGCGATGAATCAGTTCAACGAGGAACGCCGCATCCTGAAATACGTCCTGGTGCCGAAATCCGCGGCCGAAGAGGTGAGCGCTCCGACCGAAGAGGACTTGAAGGCTTATTACGACAATCATCACGCCAAGTTCACGCAGCCGGAATATCGCAAGGTCGGCCTCATCGCCGTGACGCCGGAGACGGTCAAGGACCAGCTCAACATCACGGAGGACGATCTCAAGGCGGAATATGAGATCAAGAAGGACACTCTGGGGGCGCCGGAGCGCCGCCATGTGCAACAAATCGCTCTGCCCGATATCGGAGCCGCCAGGAAAGCTCACGAGAAGATCACGTCCGGCACGGACTTCGTCGAGATGGCCAAGGAGCTTGGCTTGACCGAGACCGATATCGACCTCGGCACCGTCGCCCGGAAGGATTTGGCCGACCCCACGATCGCGGAGGAGGCCTTCAAGCTCGAGAAGGATGCCGTGAGCGAACCCATCGAGGGCAAGCTCGGCGGCGTGGTCTTGATCCGTGTCACGGAGATCGAGCCCGGCAAGATCCCGAGCTTCGAAGAGGCCAAGGAAGACCTTGAGAAGGGAATTCTCAAAGACCGTGCCTCCGGCGCGATCTTCGACATGCATGACAAGGTGGAGGACGAGCTTGCGGCGGGATCGACCCTCGAGGAAGCGGCAGGCAAGCTCAAGCTCGACTACCAGGTCATCGACCAGGTGGACCGCGAAGGACGCAAACCCGACGGATCGACTGTCACATTGCCGGCGCAAAAGGATCTGCTGAACGGCATCTTCGCCACCGACGCCGGGATCGAGAACGACCCCATCGATGCGCGGGACGAAGGCGTCATCTGGTACGAGGTATTGGGCGTGACCCCGGAACAACTGAAGCCGTTCGATCAAGTGCGCGATGAGGTCGAGACGGACTGGCGCGCAGACGAGACGCGGAACCAGGTTGCCAAGCTCGCGCAAAAATTCGTCAGCCAATTGAGCAGCGGCAGCAAGACGCTGGAAGACGTGGCGAAGGAGCTCGATACCGAAGTGTTGCCGACCTCGGCGTTGAAGCGCGACGACATCACCGTGAACGTGCTGCCGCCGGCGGTATCGCAAGCGTTCGCTCTGCCGAAAGGTGGTTTCGGTTCGGCGGCCTCGGGCGTCGATGAGGGGCGCATCGTGTTTCGCGTGGACGAAATCGTCGAGCCGCCGGCAGTCGACGAGCGGGCGATCAATCAGCTCCAATCCCGCATCGGTCTTCTGCTCAGCGAAGACACGATCGCGGAATATTTCAGCGCGCTGGAAAGCCGTTACGGCGTAAGCGTCAATCAGCAGGCGCTTGCCAAGCTCGTGGGTAGCAGCGAGGAACCATGAGTGCGGCGCCTGCTTCGGTGACTCCGCTGCAGCGAGACGGTGGGTCGGCTCCGATCGAACCGGACTTCGCGGCGTTTGCGCGCCTCTACGACGAGGGCGTGCCGCAAGTCGTCTGGACGCGGCTGGTCGCCGATCTAGAGACACCCGTCTCCGCCATGCTCAAAGTGGCCAACGAGCGGCCCAACAGTTTCCTCCTTGAGTCCGTCGAAGGCGGCGCCACGCGCGGGCGCTATTCGATCATCGGCTGCGAGCCCGACCTGATCTGGCGGGCCGAAGGCAAGAAGGCCGAGATCAATCGCAGCCCTCAGGCCGATGCGGAAGCCTTCGCGCCCTCTCCGCAGCCGGCTCTCGCAAGCCTGCGCGCGCTCCTGGCCGAATCCGCGATCACGCTTCCCCAGGCGCTGCCGCCCATGGCGGCCGGCATTTTCGGCTATATGGGCTACGACACGGTGCGCCTGATCGAGCATTTGCCAGGCGGCGGACCCGATCCGCTCGAACTGCCCGACAGCATCCTGGTCCGGCCAACGCTGATCGTGATCTTCGACAGCGTCAAAGACGAGATGACCGTGGTCACGCCCGTGCGCGCCGCGCCCGGTGTGAGCGCCAAGGCGGCCTACGCACGCGCGGCCGATCGGTTGAACGTGGTCTTGGAGCGGCTCGACCAGCCATTGCCGCATGCGAGCGAGCTTGATGCGGACGCGCCTCACCCGGCGCCAAAAGCCACCACGGCGCCGGAGGCCTATATGGCCAAGGTGGCGCGGGCCCAAGAGTACATCGCCGCAGGCGACATCTTCCAAGTGGTGCTGAGCCAACGCTTCGAGGCGCCTTTCGAGCTGCCCTCGTTCTCGCTTTACCGTGCGCTCAGGCGGGTGAACCCGTCGCCCTTTCTTTATTATCTCAACTTCGGCGCTTTCGCCGTCGTGGGCTCGAGCCCGGAAATTCTGGTGCGGGTGCGCCAGGGCGAAGTCACCATCCGCCCCATCGCCGGGACCCGGCCGCGCGGCAAGACGCCGGAAGACGATAAGGCGCTGGCGGATGAGTTGCTGGCCGATGCCAAGGAGCGCGCCGAGCACTTGATGCTGCTCGATCTCGGGCGCAACGACGTGGGGCGGGTGTCGGAGGTGGGCAGCGTGCGCGTCACCGACAGTTTCTTCCTCGAATATTACAGCCAGGTCATGCACATCGTCTCCAATGTGGAAGGCAGGCTCGATGCGAATCATGACGCGGTCGACGCGCTGATGGCCGGTTTTCCGGCGGGGACCGTGTCGGGCGCGCCGAAGGTCCGCGCCATGGAGATCATCGACGAACTGGAAGACGCGGCGCGTGGCATCTATGCCGGCTGTGTCGGCTATTTCTCGGCCGACGGCGAGATGGACAGCTGCATCGTGCTCAGGACGTCGGTGGTGAAGGACGGCGTCATGTATGTGCAGGCCGGCGCCGGTATCGTGGCCGATTCCGTGCCGGAGCGCGAGCAGGCCGAATGTGTGAGCAAGGCCGGCGCGCTGTTCAAGGCAGCCGATGAGGCCGTGCGTTTTGCCACGCGCGGCAAGCGCGGCCAGTAAGTGAGCCAGGAGGCCGCGACGATGCTTACTCTCAGCCTCCTGCGTCACGCCAAGTCCAGTTGGAAGAACCCGTCACTCCCGGACCGCGAGCGGTCGCTCTCCACGCGGGGCGTGGCCGACGCGCCCGTGATGGGACGCGCCATGACCGAACGCGGCATCGACCCGGAGCTGGTGCTCTGCTCGTCGGCCCGCCGTACGGTTGACACCTTGGCGCTGGTGCTGCCGGAACTCAAAGTCGAGCCCAAGGTCCTCTATGAGGATGCGCTGTATCACGCGAGCCCGGCGGAGATGCTCGACATGCTTCGCGGACTTCAGCCCGGTTCGCGCCACGTCATGATCGTCGGGCACAATCCTGAAATGCAGGCGCTGGCGCTCGATCTGATCGGCGCCGGGCCCAAGCACATGCGCGACAAGCTGAAGGAGAAATTTCCGACCGCCGGACTCGCGGTGATCAACTTCACGGCGGGGCTCTGGTCGAGCGTGGACGTGAATAGCGGGAGCCTGGCGCTATTCCTGACGCCCAAGGAACTGCGGCCCGACCATTCCTCTTGAGCTTGACGGCCTGACAGCACGAGGCGTAACACCAAGCCATGCTGACCCTGATCGATAATTACGACAGCTTCACCTACAACCTCGTTCATTTCCTTGGAGAATTGGGCGCGGCTACGCAGGTCTACCGCAACGACAAGGTGACCGTGGACGAGGTTCTGGCGGAAGGTCCCGAAGCGATCGTGCTGTCGCCCGGCCCGTGCGATCCGGATCGCGCCGGTATTTGCCTCGAATTGATTCAGCGTGCCGCGCCGGTGGTGCCGATCTTGGGGGTCTGCCTCGGCCATCAGGCCATTGGCCAAGTCTATGGCGGCAACGTCATACGCGCGCCTTACCTAATGCATGGCAAGCTGTCCAAGGTCCATCATGCTGGAAAAGGCGTGTTCGCCGGCCTGCCCCAAGACTTCTCGGCGACGCGCTATCACTCGCTGGTCATTGACCGCGACACCCTGCCTGACGATCTGGAGATCACCGCCGAGACGGCGGACGGCATCATCATGGGTGTCCAGCACAAGACCTATCCGGTGCATGGCGTGCAGTTCCACCCCGAGAGCATCGCCTCGGAGCATGGGCATCAATTGCTCGCCAACTTCCTCGATCTCGCCCGGGTGGAGCGGCGCGCGCGCGGCGGCTCGGAAAGCGAAGCGGTCGGTGCCCTCTAGTCCTTCGGCGGTCGACGGCGCGGGCGCCGAGGGTCTGCGCACGGCCATCGGCAAAGTCGCGCGCGGCGAGACCCTCAATCAAAGCGAGGCGGCAAACGCCTTCGAGCAGATTATGTCGGGCGGCGCCACCGAGGCCCAGATCGGTGCGCTGCTGATGGGCTTGCATGTGCGGGGCGAGACGGTCGACGAGATTGCTGGAGCCGCGCGTGTGCTCCGAGCCAAGGCGTTGGCGGTGCGCGCGCCGGACGGTGCCATCGACACCTGCGGCACGGGCGGCGATGCCAAAGGCACGCACAATATCTCGACCTGCGCGGCCTTCGTGGTGGCCGGCGCCGGCGTGCCCGTGGCCAAGCACGGCAACAAGTCGATCTCCTCGCGTTCCGGTTCGGCCGACGTCCTCGGTGCGCTCGGCGTCAATCTCGACTGCGGTCCGGCGATCATCGAACGCTGCATCGCCGAATGCGGTCTCGGCTTCATGTTCGCGCCGGCGCATCACGCCGCCATGCGCCATGTGGCAAAGGTGCGGGGCGAACTCGGCGTGCGCACGATCTTCAATTTGCTCGGGCCGCTGGCCAACCCCGCCGGCACCAAGTTTCAAGTGGTCGGTGTTTTCGCCGAGAAATGGGTCGAGCCCATCGCCAACGTGCTGGGGCTTCTCGGTGTCGAGCGTGCCTGGGTGGTGCACGCGGCCGATGGTCTCGACGAGCTGACCACGACCACGATCAGCCACGTGGCGGCGTTGGATCGAGGGAAGGTCTCGACCTTCCGCATCTCGCCGCGGAACGCAGGTTTGGCCGACGCCAATCCTGACGACCTGATCGGCGGGGACGCGGTAGAGAACGCCGCGCATATCCGGGCGGTGCTGCAAGGAAACCAAGGCCCGTTGCGCGATATCGTGCTTCTGAACGCGGCCGCCGCACTGCTGGTCGCCGGCAAGGCGACCACGTTGCGCGACGGCGTGGCGCTCGCCGCGGACTCGATCGATAGCGGTAAGGCTATGAAGGTGTTGGAAGCGCTGGTGCAGCTCAGCCGTGATAAGGTCTGAGGCATGTCACAGGTGCTCGACCAGATTCTAAGCTACAAGCGCGACGAGGTCGTCACGGCTAAGAAAGCCGTGCCCGAGGCCGAGATGCGCGCGCGGGCCGAGAACGCGGCACCCGTGCGTCCCTTCTACAAGGCGCTGCGGGCGCGGGTCACCGATGGCGACTTTGCGCTCATCGCCGAGATCAAGAAGGCGAGCCCCTCCAAGGGTCTTATCAGAGCCGATTTCGATCCGCCCACCCTTGCGGTGGCCTATGAGGCGGGCGGTGCGGCCTGCCTTTCGGTGCTGACCGACGGGCCGTCGTTCCAGGGCGATCCGGAATATCTGACCATGGCGCGGGCGGCTTGCGCCCTTCCCGCCCTGCGCAAGGACTTCATGATCGACGCCTATCAGGTGTTCGAGGCGCGCGCCCTCGGCGCGGACTGCATTCTCATCATCATGGCGGCCGTCGATGATGTTTTGGCGCGCGATCTGGAATTTGCCGCGCGGGCCTGCGGCATGGATGTACTGGCCGAGGTCCATGACGAGGCGGAGCTCGACCGGGCGCTGCACTTAGGCACCAAGCTGATCGGCATCAACAACCGTGATCTCAAGACGTTCGATACGACCCTCGCCACCACGGAACGTCTGGCGCCGCGTGTGCCGGCCGATCGCATGGTGGTCGCGGAGAGCGGCATTTTCAGCCACGGCGATCTCGCGCGGCTTGCGCAAGCGGGTGTGCGCGCCTTCCTCGTTGGCGAAAGTTTGATGCGCCAGGCCGATGTCGCCACCGCGACGCGCGCCCTGCTCACGGGTGCCGAGGTTTCTTCGGAGGCCGCGCAATGAACGCACGTCTTTCGCATCTCAATGAGCGTGGCGAGGCCCGCATGGTGGACGTCTCGGAGAAGGCCGTGACCTCACGCACGGCGGTGGCCGAAGGCTTCGTGGCCATGGCGCCTGAGACGCTCGATATGATTCTTGAGGGCAATGCGCCGAAAGGCGACGTTCTGGCCACCGCGCGTCTCGCCGGCATCATGGGCGCCAAGAAAACGTCCGAGCTGATCCCGCTCTGCCATCCGCTACCGCTTACGCAGGTGGTGCTCGACTTCACGCCCTCGCGCGAGCCGTCCGGCATTCGCATCGAGGCGACAGCAAAAGTCGACGGCAAGACCGGGGTGGAGATGGAGGCGCTGACCGCCGTGACGGTCGCCTGCCTCACGCTCTACGACATGTGCAAAGCCGTCGATCGCGCCATGAGCTTCTCCGGCATACGGCTGGTCGAAAAGACCGGCGGCCGCTCCGGCGATTTCCGCGCATCCTGATAGCCCGATGGCGCTCCTTTCCGTCGATGACGCCTTGGCCCTTGTGCTCAAAGGGTTGGCGCCCCTCGACGTCGAGCAGGTCTCTCTTGCGGACGCACAAGATCGCGTCCTCGCCGAGGATCTTGCCGCCACGCTGACCCAGCCGCCGTTCGATGCCTCGGCCATGGATGGCTACGCGGTACGTTCCGCCGACGTTGCCGCCCTTCCCGCGACCTTGGAGGTCGTCGGCGAGGCAGCGGCCGGGGCGCGGTTCACCGGGACCATGAAGCCAGGCCAAGCGGTGCGGATTTTCACCGGGGCGCCGGTGCCTGACGGCGCCGATACCGTTGTCACTCAGGAGGACACGGAAGGGAGCGCTGCGCGCGTCGTCGTGAAGGCTGCCGCCTCCGCCGGCAAGCACATCCGCCCGCGGGGGCAGGACTTCAAGCAGGGCGAGGTGCTGCTCCGGCAAGGCACCACGCTTGGCCCCGCACCTTTGATGCTCGCGGCCTCCATGAACCACGCTGTACTCCCGGTCCGCCGGAGGCCGCAGGTCGCCATCCTGGCCACGGGCGATGAGGTGATGCCGCCCGGTAGCGGCCTCGGTCAGGACCAGATCGTCTCGTCCGCGGGGTATGGGGTGGCCGCCGCTGTTGCGGCCCATGGGGGTGAGGCCGTGGCTCTGGGCATCGCGCGCGACGATCCCGAGAGCATTGCGACCTTGGCCGGTACGGGCGCCGGGGCCGATATCCTGGTCACCATTGGCGGTGCCTCCGTTGGCGAACGCGATCTGGTGGCGAGCGCCCTTGAACGGGAAGGCCTCGTGCTTGAATTTGCGAAGGTCGCCATGCGGCCGGGGAAGCCGGTGCTCTTTGGGCGGCTGGGGACGCAACGGGTCTTGGGCCTGCCGGGCAATCCCGTCTCGGCGCTTTTATGTACCTATGTGTTCTTGGTGCCGATGCTGCGGGCCATGCTCGGCGTCCACGGGGACGGCGACCCGGTGCCTGAGGCTGTCTTAGGCGCGGATCTTCCTGCCAACGGGGAACGGCAGCATTACCTTCGCGCGACTTCGACCTGGCGCGAGGATGGGACGCGTGTGGTCCGCCCCCTGCCTTCGCAGGACTCATCGCTCGTGGCCGCTTTGGCGCAGGCGGACTGCCTCATCGTGCAGGTTCCACATGCTCCGGCCGCGCCACAGGGTGCGCGCGTAAAAATCCTTCCGCTTTCAGGCTAATTAAGAGCCCGGAAACCCGAATCACGCGAGCAAACAAACCGGAAACGGCCACGTCACGAACAATTCTTGGCGTTTGGGTTGCGGAACACAAATAGAACATCTATACTGTTCATGGTTTGTACAGGCGGGACGAGATTCGTTATCAGGCTCGAACAACCCGATACCTGATCGCTCGAAGGGGACCAGATGCTCACACTGAAGCAGAAAGAGCTTCTCATGTTCATCCATGAGCGGTTGAAAGAGACGGGCGTGCCGCCCTCGTTCGATGAGATGAAGGAGGCCCTCGACCTCAAGTCCAAGTCGGGCATTCATCGTCTGATCACCGCTTTGGAGGAGCGCGGCTTCATTCGCCGCCTGCCGCACCGGGCCCGGGCCATGGAGATCATTCGCCTGCCTGAATCCGTGCCGCAAGGCTTAGCTGCCCGCTCGCGTGGGTTCTCGCCCAGCGTGATCGAAGGCAGCCTGGGCCGTGTGCCACAGGTCGCGGAGGGCGAGGCCGTGCCGCAGACCGTGGCGGTCCCCGTCATGGGTCGAATCGCCGCCGGCGTGCCCGTGGAGGCCATCCAGACCCGGCTTTCGACCATCGAGGTGCCGCCGGAGCTGCTCGCCAAGGGCGAGCACTATGCGCTCGAGGTCAAAGGCGACTCGATGATCGATGCCGGCATCCTCGAAGGCGACACCATCATCGTCCGCAAATGCGATGACGCCACCAATGGCGACATCGTGGTGGCACTGGTCGACGAAGAGGAAGCCACGCTGAAGCGTTTGCGACGCCGGGGCGACTCGATTGCCCTGGAAGCCGCCAATGCCGCTTACGAGACCCGAATCTTCGGTCCGGACCGCGTGCGTGTGCAGGGCCGGCTCGTAGGGCTCATCCGCCGCTATTAGACGATTTCACTTGTTTTCGATGGGCTTCGCCCAAGGCCGGTTCCCGCGGGCTTTGGCGACAGTCTCCGTGCGGATCGACAGTCCTTCGATGTAGAGGGCGTGAGCGCCCTTTTCTTTCAACATGAGGCGGTCGACGATGACGCGGGCAGCGCGGCAATGCTTTCCGACCGTGAACGGGGCGACGACGATGTCGGCCACCCGGCAATCTTCCTCCAGCGCCCCCACCTCGCGCACCAGGGCCACCGTCTTTCCCTTCACACGGCCGATGCAGCCGAGGGGATCGCAACGGAAGGCGCTGGTCTCGGGGAGCGCGTCCGCATCCCGGTCGTCGCCGTCGGCCAGAAGCCAGTTCTCGACGCTATAGGTTGCGGCGGTGGCCGGCGGAAAGATGAGGTCGCCGCGGCTTCCGCGCAGAGCGGCCGTTGCACCTTCACGCTCGATGAGGACGTCCGGACGCTGGGCGGCGGGCGCCAGAGCGAGCCCCGCTGCCGCGATGACGAGACCCAGCGCGCGCATGCGCGTTTGCCACAGACACAGCCACAACCCGCCAAGCACGATCATGGCGAGCGCGGTGCCGGAGATCCGCGGCAGGATGGAGACGGCGCCGGGCCAGGACGCGACCCATTGCGCTGCCTCCACCATCAGCTCGATGCCGTACCATGGCCTGGAGGGGCCAGGCTTCGAGGCCGAACGGCATGGCGATGAGCGAGAGCAAGGCCATGGGCATGATCAAGAGGCTGACGAGCGGCGCCGCGATCATGTTGGCCACCAAGCCGAAATGAGTCATGCGGTGGAAATGATAGACGGCGAAAGGCGCCACGGCCGTGCCGGCGATCAGCGTGGTCAGGCCCGCACCGAAGACGAGCGCTCCGGTCCAGCGCACACCGCGCCAGGCCGGGCTCACGTCGGGCAGAAATTGGCGCTTCCGCCCGGCGAGCCATTCATAGAACGCGACCAGGCCGATTACCGCGGCGAAGGACATCTCGAAGCTTGGATCGAACAACGACTCGGGCGCCACCACAAGAATGGCTAGGGCGGCTAAGGCCACGTTGCGCATGGTGATGGCCGGCCGGTCGAGCATCACCGCGATGAGAAAGATGCTCATCATGATCCAGGCGCGCACGGTGGGCACCGCCGCGCCAGACAATGCCAAGTAGAAGGCGGCGGCGAGCAGCGCGA
>NZ_LPWD01000378.1 GCF_001723295.1 Methyloceanibacter marginalis | reverse complement strand
CCATGCAGGTCGCGCAGATCCTCAATCATCTCGGCGTGGATTTCAAAGACATCAACGTGCTCGAAGACATGAGCGTGCGCGAAGGCGTGAAGGCCTATTCCAACTGGCCGACCGTGCCGCAGCTCTACGTCAAGGGCGAGTTCGTGGGCGGCTGCGATATCGTGCGCGAGATGTTCCAGGCGGGCGAGCTTCAGGACATGCTCAACACCAAGGGCGTCGCCAACAACGCGCAGACGCAAACGGCCTAGTCTCCGCCAGCACAGATCGCCGAAGAAAAAAATGCCCGACCAAAGCGCCGGGCATTTTCGATTCTACACTGGGCAGAAAAGCAAATGGCCGGGACGGGCCCGGCCATGATGCAAATCTTGTGAAGGGATCGTACGCGGATTAGCGCGAGTAGAACTCGATGACGAGGTTCGGCTCCATCATCACCGGATACGGCACGTCGGACAGGGTCGGGACGCGCGCGAATTTTGCCACCATCTTGCCGTGGTCCACCTCGACATAATCGGGCACGTCGCGCTCGCCGCTCTGTGCGGCCTCGAGCACCATGCCCATGTCCTTGGACTTGTCCCGCACCTCGACCACGTCGCCTTCCTTGACCCGATAGCTCGGGATCGTGACGCGGCGGCCGTTCACCTTGACGTGCCCGTGGGAGATGAACTGCCGGGCGGCGAATACGGTCGGCACGAACTTGGCGCGGTAGACGACCGCGTCGAGGCGCCGCTCGAGCAGGCCGATCAGGCGCTCGGAGGTGTCGCCCTTCAGGAGAGGCTCGTGGTAGATGGACTTGAACTGCTTCTCGGTGATGTTGCCGTAATAGCCTTTGAGCTTCTGTTTGGCGCGGAGCTGCTGGCCGTAGTCGGACAGCTTGCCGCGGCGGCGCTGGCCATGCTCGCCAGGTCCGTACTCGCGCTTGTTCTGGGGGCTCTTAGGCCGGCCCCAAATATTCTCGCCGAGCCGCCGGTCGATCTTGTGCTTGGCGTGAATTCGTTTCGTCATTCGTCAAAACTCCAAAGCCAAATCAAGCTTTTCGCGGGCGGTCTAAAATCCCGCGTCTGCCGCAAAAACCCATGAATGCTGGTTGATTAGGGGCCGCCGGAGCCGCCCGGCGATCCTCAAAGCCCAAACCGAACGGGCTTTGCCCGTTCTGTTACACGGAATGCTTGGAAACTGTCAATTCCGGGTTCGCCTGACCCGCCAGGATCGTCAATTGGCCTGTGCCGCCTGCACATAGGCCTGGATGGCGTTTTGGACCTTCTGCTTCTGCTCGGGCGGGCATTTGGGCCGGAGGCGCCTCCACTTCTTGCGTCTCTCCGGCCTCTTCGCCCTTTGAGATCGTCGTGGTGCCGTCGCCCGCGTCGCCAGCCGCCGGAGCCTCCTCGCTGGTCTCGGTGATCTTGGCGTTGCCGGTGAAATAGGACACGGCGAAGAGATGGA
>NZ_LPWD01000377.1 GCF_001723295.1 Methyloceanibacter marginalis | reverse complement strand
CGCGCATATCGCCGAGTACGGCTCGCAGCATACGGACGCGATCGTCACCAACGATCAGGCCGCGGCCGATTCCTTTCTCGCCCGTGTCGACAGTGCCATCGTTTTGCACAATGCCTCGACCCAGTTCGCCGATGGCGGCGAGTTCGGCATGGGGGCCGAGATCGGCATCGCCACCGGGCGCTTCCATGCGCGCGGCCCGGTCGGCGTCGAGCAACTCACCACGTTCAAATATGTGGTGCGCGGGCAGGGCCAGACCCGGCCTTGAGCGCAAGCGGTCCTTCGCATCTCAGCGTTCCGATGGCCGCGCCAGGCATGCGCATCGGTCTGCTCGGCGGCTCGTTCGATCCGGCTCATGAGGCCCACCGCGAGATCAGCCTTACGGCCCTGAAGCGGCTGGGGCTCGATCAGGTCTGGTGGCTGGTGACGCCGGGCAACCCTCTCAAAGACGTCTCGCGGCTGCCGGGCGTGGCCGCCCGTGTGGCGGACGCCGAAAAGATCGCGCGGCATCCGCGGATCAAGGTCACCGGCTTCGACGGCGGAACGGGGTCCGGTTACACGGTCGATTTGCTGCTTGCGCTGAAGCGGCGCTTTCCCGGCGTCCACTTCGTCTGGCTGATGGGGGCGGACAATCTGGCGGGCCTTCACCGCTGGAGAGCCTGGCCCGAGATCTTCGGTCTGGTGCCCATCGCCGTCCTGGACCGTCCCGGATATCGACTCAGGCCCGCGCGGGCCAAGCCGCGCACCGCTTCGCGCCCTATTACGTGGGACGAGACGGATGCTTTGGCGCTTCCTCTCCTGGAGCCGCCGGCCTGGACCATTCTCAGCCGTCAGCTGTCGGGGCTCTCGTCTACGGCCCTTCGCGAAACTGTCGCGAAATCAGGCTAGACCGCTAGATAAGAGCAAGAAGACGCGGCCGAATACTACCTATTGAAACAATGCCAGTCGGCACTTATCCTACAGGGGCGAAGCGGCGACCTAGGGGCTCTCTCAAGCATTGTGCGCGAGACGTTGCCAGTCCGCTTCCGGGAGCAATGGCAGAAGGATACCCACGCAAACATGCGCTCACCTAGAGAGGCTACCGATCACGGTGCGCCTCTGACCGGATTAGCGTCATTTCGCGCCGATCCGGGAAGACTGCTCAAGATCGTGCTCGACACGCTCGACGGTTCAAAGGCCGAGGATGTTGTCGCCATCGACTTGAAAGGAAAGACCTCAATTGGCGATCACATGGTTGTCGCCTCGGGTCGTTCTCAGCGGCATGTCGGCGCCGTCGCCGACCACCTCATCAAAAAGCTGAAGGATGAAGGCTATGGCCGCGCCCGCGTCGAAGGACTGCCCCAGGGCGACTGGGTGCTGATCGATGCCGGCGATGTCATCGTCCATCTCTTCCGTCCCGAGGTTCGTGAGTTCTACAACCTCGAGAAGATGTGGTCCGCCGACCGGCCCATGGAGCGGATGGTGGTCTGAGAGACGGCTGACCGCCACCGGCGGCGTTTGCGGCAAAGGTGAGCTATGCGGCTCCTGATCG
>NZ_LPWD01000376.1 GCF_001723295.1 Methyloceanibacter marginalis | reverse complement strand
GACGATGCGGGGCGTGAGACACTCGCGGCCCTTCTCCCCGCACTCCAGGCGGCCGAGCCGTGGACGCCGGAGACCCTTGAAGCATGTGTCCGGGACTTCGCCGCGGCGACCGAACGCAAGCTCGGCAAGGTCGCGCAACCCTTGCGGGCGGCGCTGACCGGGCGCTCGACATCCCCCGGTATCTTTGATGTGCTTGAAGTGCTCGGGCGCGAGGAGGCGCTGGCGCGCATTGCGGACCAAACGTCTCAGCCCAATGATTAACATTTAAGCAAGTATTCGTGTTGCGCTGCGGTAGATTCAACGCGATTATGCGGCAGTGCAAAAATCCATTCCGCGGACATGAAGCGTTGCCGGAAAGTTGCTATGGCTTTATCGCGCTCTGTCCCGTTCCCCATTTTGAGGGCCAGGAGGTTTTGAGATGAGTGTGGCAGAAGATATTCGCTCCGGCGAAACGGACGAGGCTTCCCTCACGCTGCGCGGTGCGCGGCATGATCTGCCAGTCCGGCGAGGCACGCTCGGGCCGGACGTGATCGATATCACGTCGCTTTATCAGGACACCGACTGTTTCACCTACGACCCCGGCTTCACCTCCACGGCAAGCTGCGAATCGAAGATCACCTATATCGACGGCGACAAGGGCATCCTGCTCTACCGCGGCTATCCCATCGATCAGCTCGCTGAGCACTGCACGTTCCTGGAGACGGCGTATCTGTTGCTCTACGGCGAACTGCCGACGGCCGAGCAATATGAGGCCTTCAAGGATCGCATCACGCGCCACACCATGGTGCATGAGCAGATGAACCGGTTCTTCACCGGGTTCCGCCGCGATGCGCATCCCATGGCCATTATGGTCGGCGTGGTCGGGGCCCTGTCGGCCTTCTATCACGACTCCATCGATATCCGGGATCCCGAGCAACGGGAGATGGCAAGTGTCCGCATGATCGCGAAGATGCCGACCATCGCGGCCATGGCCTACAAATATTCCGCTGGGCAGCCCTTCGTGTATCCGAAGAACGATCTCGATTACTCGGCAAACTTCTTGCGCATGTGCTTCGCCGTGCCGTGCGAGGAGTTCGAGGTCGATCCGGTTCTGACGCGCGCCATGCGGCGAATCTTCATCCTGCACGCTGACCACGAGCAGAATGCATCGACCTCGACGGTGCGGTTGGCCGGTTCATCAGGCGCGAACCCGTTTGCCTGCATCTCCGCCGGCATCGCTTGTCTTTGGGGCCCTGCTCATGGCGGCGCTAATGAAGCGGCGCTAACGATGCTCCAGGAGGTCGGCACGGTCGACCGTATTCCGGAGTACATTCAGCGCGCCAAAGACAAGAACGATCCCTTCCGGCTCATGGGCTTCGGCCACCGCGTCTATAAGAACTACGACCCGCGGGCCAAGATCATGCAGAAGACCTGCCACGAGGTGCTCGACGCGGTTGGGCACCACGACGATCCGATCCTCAAAGTAGCGCTGGAGCTGGAGAGGATCGCGCTTTCCGATGATTATTTCATCCAGAAAAAGCTCTATCCAAACATCGACTTCTACTCGGGCATCACATTGAAGGCCCTTGGCTTCCCGACAGACATGTTCACCGTGCTGTTCGCGATCGCGCGGACGGTTGGCTGGATTGCTCAGTGGAAGGAGATGATCGGCGACCCCTTGCAGCGCATCGGCCGGCCCCGTCAGCTCTATACGGGGCCAACCGAGCGGGCCTATGTGCCGATGAAGGACCGCTAGAGGCGGATCGTCTCTAGCGGGCAGACCGGTCTAGCCGTTTGCGTCCGCGCCGCTCCAGGGCTCTCCGACCAGAAACAGTTTATGCGCGTTGGCGGCCTTGATCGTCTCGGCGCGATCGGCCAACAGAACGTGCCCGGCGGCGACCGCGACTCCGGCCAAGCCCGCGGCGGCGGCTTTATGCATCGTCTCCGGACCGATCGTGGGCATGTCGATCCGCTCTTCCTGGCCTGGTTTCGGAGCCTTCACGAGCACGCCCGATTTTGTGCCATGAACGCGGCCCTGCAATCTCACCGCGGCGCAGCGTTCGAGCAGAGCATCGGTGCCCTCGGCAGCTTCGACCGCCAGCACATGACCTGGCCACCGTCGCCTGGCCGATGTCAAGATGTCCGAGAGTATGCACAACCTTGAACGCGGTCGCGATGTCCGCTCGGTCTTCGGCGGATGGGCCTTTCGTGGAAGCGTGCCTTCCGGCATCAGGAGCTCGGGCAGGACGTCCCCGGCGCCGCGCACGCGGTAGCCTTTATCTTCGAAGAAACGCACGATCCTCGACAGCAGGTAGTCGTCGCCGCCCTTCGCGAGGCTCAGTAGAAACGGTAGCGTCTTGATGGCGCCGAGATCGAAGCGGACATTGTCGAAGTCCGGACGATTGACCCCCCCGATGATGACGATATCGGTACAGTGATTATCGCTCAGGGCGCTGAAAAGCTTGCCGATCTCGCCCCACTTCATCCACGTGTGGGGAAAGCGTTCGATGGCCTCAGTCGCCTCGCCGCGAATCCCCACGATGTGCAATGGAATGCCGCTTGCGACCGCTGCCTCGGCGATGGCGCAGGGCAAGTCGCCGCGTCCTGCAATGATGCCGAGCGAGCCTGCGATGCTCTTCGTTCTCGGCACGGTGGGCGCCGCTCCGTCAGCGGCTTGGCGTTGCGACATTGTTCGGCACGCAGAATGACCTGTCGGAGTCGCTCTTGATGAAGTCGATGATCTGTTTGGCGAGCTGGTTCGCGGAGAACATGCTTTCGACGTCCTCGAGCCGCTCCTTCAGCGTTCCCTCGGTGGCGAACAGCATACGATAAGCCTTGCGCAGCTCATGGATTTGCTCTCGGTGAAAGCCTTTGCGTTTCAGGCCCACGATGTTGAGTCCGTTCAGATTGGCACGGTTGCCCACCGCCATGCCGTACGGAATGAGATCGGCCGCCACTCCCGACATTCCCCCCACGAAGGAATAGGCTCCGATGCGCACGAACTGATGGACCGCGGACAGGCCGCCGATGATCGCCCCATCGCCCACCGAGACGTGGCCGCCAAGAGTGACGCCGTTGACGAGCGTGACGTTGTCGCCGATCTGGCAGTCATGGGCGATGTGAGCCCCGATCATCAGGAAACAGTTGGCACCCACCTGTGTTTCCATGTGGCCGCTCTTGGTGCCGCGATGAACGGTCACGTGCTCGCGGACGAGCGTATTGGGACCGACGGTGAGCGCGCTGGGTTCGTCCGCATACTTTATGTCTTGCGGCGCGAGGCCGAGCGAGGCGAAGGGAAATACTTTACAGCCTGCGCCGACCGTGGTCCGGCCTTCTACAACCACATGGGCGTGAAGAACCACATTGTCTCCCAACTCGACGTCGGGGCCGACGACACAATAGGGTCCGATCTTTACATCCGTGCCAATTTTTGCGCGTGGGTCGACCTGCGCGGTCACATGAATATTGGGCATGAAACTTTTGGCTACTCGATACTATCGACGATTACGGCGCTGACCTCTGCTTCGGCAACCAGGTTGCCGTCGACGAGTGCCTGGGCCCGGAAGCGCCAGACGCGACCGCGATTGCGCATCTTCTGAACGTGGTAGTGGACGGTGTCCCCAGGAATAACGGGACGGCGAAAGCGCGCTTTATCGATTGCCATGAAGTAGACGAGCGGCGGTTCCTCGAACGCATCGATGAAGCGCATGCACAGCGCGCCGGCGGTCTGCGCCATGCCTTCGATGAGGAGCACACCGGGCATCACAGGATTGCCCGGGAAATGTCCCTGGAAATACGGCTCATTCGCTGTGACGTTCTTGATGCCGGTTGCCGAGCGATCTCCATCCATGTCGACGATGCGATCGACAAGCAGGAAGGGATAGCGATGCGGCAGAAGCTTCATGATGTCGGCGGTCTCCATGCTATTGGAGGTTTCCGCCGTATCAGGCTTCGATGTTGACCCGCTCTCGTTCATACGGACCGGCTCCTTCGATGCGGATTTCCGGCTACGCGCCTTCTCCGCCGTCTCCTTGATCAACTTTCACATCCTTGCGTTCGGCGAGTTGCCGCAGCACGGTCAGTTCCCTGAACCACAGCCGGACCGGCTTGGCCGGAGTGCCGCCCCAGCGCGCGCCTGCGGGCACATCGCCCCGGACGTTGCTGCTCGCGGCGATCTGGCGCCTGCGCCGATCTTGAGATGGCCTACGAGACCCACCTGGCCGCCGAGGGCAACGAAGTCACCGAGTTCGGAACTGCCCGAAATACCTGTTTGGGACACGACAATGCAATGCCTTCCGATGATGACGTTGTGCCCGATTTGCACAAGATTATCAATTTTCGTCCCCTCGCCGATAATCGTATCCCGGAGGCTCCGCGATCGACTGTCGAATTTGCGCCGATTTCGACGTCATCTTGGACCACGACCCGGCCAATCTGAGGGACTTTGAGGTGGCCGGTCTTGCCCATGGCGAAGCCGAATCCGTCCTGGCCGATGGCGACGC
>NZ_LPWD01000375.1 GCF_001723295.1 Methyloceanibacter marginalis | reverse complement strand
CCCGCCGCCGCGCCGCGAAGAGAGCAGCGTGACGGGGATCGGGAGCTGGGCGAAGCCGGGATCAAGCGAGCAGTCCTGCACTGGCGCGGAGAGCTTTGGCGGGCGTTGCGGTTATCGGCTGCGGCGCAGCATTTCGAGTAAGCGGTGCGACGCGCCTATTACTTTTTCTTCTTGTCGTCCTTCTTGCCGTCGCTCTTGCTGTCCGCCGGCGCGCTTAAGCGGTAGGCGGCCAGCGAGTTGTCCAGCATCATCGGAATCAACGCGATCCCCGTTTCGGGAGAATAGGTCAAGTCGGCGCTGCCCTGATTGAGATCGATCAACAGATCCACTTTGCCATCGGCGTTGACTTGGTACAGCGCGCCGTCGGGCCAGTCCGTGACGAGATAAGCGCCCGGCTTCAGGACCTGGAGCCCGTCCAGATTGCCGATCGTCTTGCCCTTGGCCAAGGGCTCGATGGTCTGGTCTTCCAGGTTCACGGAGAACATGCCGGCGGGCTCCTGCTCTTGGCCGACGCTTTTCAGCCGGCCGAGCGAGGCGACGGTGAGCTTGTCGCCTTCGACGAGGAGACCGTTGGGCCCTTCCAATTCGTCACTGGTGAGCCAGGGCTCGAAGACGCCGTCCTTGAGCCGCCAGATCGTGTTCATCGGTGTGTCGGAGACATAGACCGTCCCGTCCTCGGCGACCGCCACGTCGTTTAGGAAGATCGCGCCGTTCGCCGGGTGGCGCTTCTTGATGCTGCCCGAGGCGGCGTCGACCTCCACCAGAGCGTCGACGTCGGCAACGTAGAGCGTGCGGTCGCGCAAGCCCAAACCCGTCGGAGAGTCAAAACCCGTGGCCCAGTTCCGCTCGAGAATGGTGCCGTCGGATTTGAGGCGGGAGATGAAACCGTTGCCGTCCTTCTGCATGACTGCGCCGTTGATGTTGCTCACATAGAGGACGTCGGTCGCGGGGTCGTGGATAACCGATTCCGGCCTGGCCAGACCCTTGGCCTCCCATACGAGCGTTGGCCCTTGAGCGAAGGACGCGCCGGCGAACATGAAGGAGAACACGAGGCCAAGAATGATACGCATGAGATCCTCACTGAAGCACAAGAAATGGCGATCCCGGCAGGACTCGAACCT